>JAIXTR010000303.1 GCA_027483845.1 Caulobacteraceae bacterium
GCCGCCCGGGCCTTTTCATTTTCTGGAGATCCCTCGATGTCCCTCGATACTCTTCGCGACGCCCTGCCCGCCTACGCCAAGGACATCAGCCTGAACCTCGGCAGCCTGGCCTCCGAGACGGTCCTGACCGACCAGCAGAAGTGGGGCGCGTTCGTCGCCTCGGCGCACGCGGTCGGCACGCCGGCCGTTGTGAAGGCGATCGAAGCCGCCGCCGATGCGGCCGGCCTCAGCGCCGACGCCAAGACCGCCGCCAAGGCCGCGGCCGCCATCATGGCGATGAACAACGTCTACTACCGCTCGCTCCACCTGCTCTCGAACGCCGAGTACCGCACCCTGCCGGCGCGCCTGCGGATGAACATCCTGGCCAACCCGGGCGTGGAGAAGGTCGACTTCGAGCTGTGGTCCACCGCCGTCTCGGCCGTGAACGGCTGCGGCATGTGCCTCGACTCCCACGAGGCCGAGCTGAAGAAGCACGGCGTGCCGACCCAGAACATCCAGGCCGCTCTGCGCATCGCCGCGGTGGTCAACGCCGCCAGCCGCGTCATCGCGGCCGAAGCGGCCCTGGCGGCCTAGGCCTCCAGCGCCTCAGCCAGCCGCGCCACCCCGGGCGCCATGGCCGCCGGCGGAAAGCCGGTAAACCCGAGGAGCAGGCCCTGCCGCGGCGGGGCCTGGTGATAGAGCGGGCTGATGGCGCGGGTGAGCACGCCCTTGGCTGCAGCCCGCGCCTCGGCGTCGAGATCTGATCGCCTATCGTTCAGATAGGCGATCAGATGCATCCCCTGGTCGGGGACGTCCACTGTCAGCACGGGCCCAAGCCGGCGCTGTAGCGCGGCCGCAAGAGCGTCCCGCTGGGCCTTGTAGGCCAGGCGCCGTCGACGAATGTGGGCCGCGAACTGGCCACTCTCCAGGAAGTCGAGCGTGATGGCCTGGGTCAGGCTCGGCGGCTGGCGGTCCGCCAGGCGGCGGAGGGCGGCGAAGGACGCCACCAAGGACCGCGGCGCGACCAGGTACCCCAACCGCAGGCCGGGGAAGAGCGACTTGTTGAACGTGCCGACGTAGATCACCCGCTCGCCCCCATCCAGACCCTGCAGGGATGGCAGGGGCGCGCCGGCGTAGCGAAACTCCGACGCATAGTCGTCCTCGACGATCCAGGCGCCCGCCGCCCGCGCCCAGGCGATCAGCTCCAGCCGGCGGCCCATGGACATCGCCACCCCCAGCGGAAACTGGTGCGACGGGGTCACGAACACCGCCCGCGCGTCGGGCGCGGCGGCGATTCCCGCCTGGACCACAAGCCCGGACCGATCGACGGGAATGGCGTGCCCCTCGGCCCCGGCGGCGACCAGCGCCTGCCAGGTGTTGGCGTAGCCGGGATCCTCCAGCCACACCCGGTCGCCCGGCCGCAGCAGCAGGCGCGCGGCGAGATCGACCGCATGCTGGGCGCCCGCCGTGACGATCACCTGCGCCGGGTCACAGACCACGCCGCGCGCGGCCCGCAGATAGTCGGCGATGGCCGCCCGGAGCCTCAGATCCCCCGCCGGCTCGGCGTAGCCGAAGTGAGACGGTTCCAGGGTCCGCAGCGCCCGCCGCGTCGAGACCGACCACGCGTCCTGCGCGCGGGCGTCCATCAGGGTCCGGCCGTTCGAGAAGGTCAGCGCCTCGGGCGACGCGGCCAGAACCTCAATTGCGGACGGCGCCGCCTCCGACGATACCGTCCCGCCGAACGAAACCTCGGCCGCGGCCACGTCCAGCACGCCCGACAGGTCCAGCGACACATAGGTGCCCGACCCGGTGCGCCCCTCCGCATAGCCCTCCGCCAGCAGCTGGTCGTAGGCCGCCACAACCGACGCCCGGGCTACCCCCAGCCTGTGCGCCAAGTCCCGGCTGGAGGGCAGCCGCCCGCCCGGCTTCAGGGCCCCAGCGTGGATGGCGCCGCGCACCTGGTCGTAGACCTGGCGGATCACGGGCCGGCCCGTCTCGGGCGCTGACCAGGGATAGACGTCGGCCCAGCTCATGGCGCCCTCAAGTGGTCTGACCGGATTGTCTCAAGTGGCTCTATTCAGCAGACCACGCAAGGCCTAGCTCGCGTCCCGAAAGGACTGCGCGATGAGCCCACCTGCCGACGGAGCCCCTGCCGCCTTCAGCCCGACCGACCGGTCCCAGGTCCGACGGCGGCCGCAACGCGCCCATTACGATGAGGCCACGGTCTACGGGGTGCTCGACGCGGGCGTCATGGCGCACGTCGGCTACGTGATCGACGGCCAGCCCTACGTCACGCCCACGGCCTATTGGCGCGAGGACCGCCGGCTCTACTGGCACGGGGCGGCGGCCAGCCGGATGCTGGCCACGGTGGCCGAGGGCGCCCCGGTCTGCGTCACCGTGAGCTTCCTGGACGGTTTCCTCGTCGGCCGATCGGGCATCACCCACTCGCTCAACTACCGCTCCGTGATGGCGTTCGGCCGCGCGCGCCTGATGACCGACCTGGGCGAGGTCCGCGCCGCCATGGACGCCTTCATCGACCGCCTCTACGCCGGGCGGCCGCTCAAGCTGCGCCCGACCACCGACGACGAACTGCGCCGCATCGCCCTGGTGGAGATGGAGATCGAGGACGCCTCGGCGAAGGTGAAGGACACCGGGGTCACCGACCTGCCGGCGGACGACGGCTGGGCGGCGTGGTGCGGCGTCGTCCCCGTGGAGACGCGCATCGGCGCGCCGCTGCCGCAGCCCGGCATGGGCAGCGGCGGACCGCCAACCCCGGACCTAGCCCCCTATCGCGAAGGCGCCCGCCTGGACGACGCCCTGGCGCTGGCGAAGGCCTACGGTCTGCCGATCTCGATGTAGCGGCGGCTCAGGCGGCCTCGAAACTCAGCGACCCGCCCCAGAAGGTCTCGACCAGGGTGTTCTGGGCGCCGGGTTCGCCGGTGGTCAGGAACCGGCGGACGGCGCCCGTCCCGGCCTCGAACTCCGGATGCCGGGCGAAGTAGCGATCGAGCGCGTCGGCGGTCGCGTCCGGCTGGCGGATCAGCGGCGTGCCTGGCGGCAGCGCCGCCTGGAACAGGTCAGCGACAATCTCATAGTGGGTGCAGCCCAGGATCGCCCGATCCGGCGCCCGACCGATGCGGGTGCTGAGCGCCTTCACGTGCCCCCGGATAACCTCGGCCAGCGCCTCGCGCGGCGCGTTCGTCTCGATCATCCGCGCCAGTTCGGGACAGGGCTCGGAAAACACCGCCACGTCCTGGCGCCGCTTGTCGATCTCGATCTCATAGACGCGGCTGCGGGCCGTGGCCGGGGTCGAAAAGACGCCCAGGATCTCCAGCTTCTCGGCCTTTTCCTCGCGCCACTGGGCCTCGTGCTCCCAGGGCAGGCCGGTGGCCGCCTCGATGGTCGGCACCACGATCCCCAGCACATTGGCCGCCCGCCCCAACTCGCGCCGGTACCCCGGCAGCCACGTCTGCTGCAGACGCCGAAGGGCCACGCTGGCGGCGGTGTTGCAGGCCAGGACCACCAGGCCGCAGCCCTCGTCGAACAGCCGCGCACAACCGGCCTTGGTCAGCTCGACGATCTCCTCGCCGGGCCGCCCGCCGTAGGGGGCGTTGGCCTGGTCGGCCAGATAGATGAAGTCCGCCTGCGGGAACCGCTCCACCAGCCGGTGGTGCACGGTCAGTCCGCCGACCCCGGAATCGAACACGCCGATGCTCATGCCCCGGTGTTAACGGCGGTCGCGAAGCCTGTCACCGGCGTGCTGTCGAAGGTTAGCCAGCGCCCGGCGCGCGCCGGATCACTGGCGCCAAGGTCAAGCTGGCTTGCAAGTTGGCGTGAAGCTTGGAAACCTCCACGCCAGGGTTGTGGGGGTCGACATGTTGAAACGAATCTTGGCGGGCCTGGTGGCGGCCGCCGTCTGCTTTGGCGCGGCCGTGGCTCAGGAGCGCACACCTTCGACGGCGGAGCAGGCCGAGATCGCACGCCTGACGACGCTTCGGGATTCGCTGAAGCCCCAGCGCGGCGTCATCGCCATTCCGGACGCGAAAGCGACGATGAGCCTCGGCTCTCGCTACTACTTCCTCGGCCCGGCCGACGCGAAACGCGTCCTGACGGAGGGGTGGGGGAACCCGCCGGACGCCGTCGAGAACGTCCTGGGCCTGATCCTGCCGGAGGGGAAGACCTTCCTCGACGACACATGGGGCGCCGTCGTGACCTACGTCGCCACCGACTATGTCAGCGATGAGGACGCCAAGACGACCAACTACGACGAGGTTCTTTCCGCCATGCGCGACGGGGAGACCGAGGACAACGCCGCGCGAAAGAAGGCCGGCTATGACCCGATCGTCCTGGTCGGCTGGGCGCAATCGCCGACGTACGATCCGCTCCGGCACGACCTGATCTGGGCGCGGCAGCTCCGGTTCGGCGGCGAGACCGACAACACCCTGAACTACGACGTCCGCCATCTCGGGCGCCACGGCGTGCTGAGCCTGAACATGGTCTCGCGGATGTCGCAGATCGAGACCGTGCGAACCAGCGCGAGCGAACTGGCGCGAACCGTCGAATTCAACGCTGGCGAGCGCTACGCGGACTATCAGGCGGGCGACAAGGTCGCGAACTTCGGGCTGGCGGGCCTCGTCGCGGCGGGGGCCGGTGTCGCCGTCGCCAAGAAGGCCGGGCTGCTCGCGCTCATCATCGCGTTCGGGAAGAAGGGCCTGGCGCTGATCGCCGTCGGCGGCGCCGCCGCGGTGAACTGGGTTCGCAAGCGGTTTGGCCTTGGGACCACCCCCGCCGCGCCCGCTGCGAGCGAGCGGACGTCAGATGGGGAAGACACCATCGCCGATGGCGCGGCGCCGGAGCGCGGCGAGGTTACGGACGGACACGCCTCCGATCCGGACGGGCATCAGCCGTGACC
>JAIXTR010000253.1 GCA_027483845.1 Caulobacteraceae bacterium
CTACGACCGGGCCACCCACAAGGGTCGGCCGTTCTACTACTTCGCCTACGGCGCGGCCTGCTCGGAGGTCGTGATCGACACCCTGACCGGCGAGAACAAGGTCACCCGCGTCGACATCCTGCACGACGTGGGTCGGTCCCTGAACCCGGCCATCGACCTGGGCCAGATCGAGGGCGGTTTCATCCAGGGGATGGGCTGGCTGACCACCGAGGAGCTGGTGTTCGACGAGGCCGGCCGCCTGCGCACCCACGCCCCCTCCACTTACAAGATCCCCACCGCGGGCGACCGGCCGGACGCCTTCAACATCGCCCTCTGGCAGCGTGGCGAGAACCGCGAACCGACGGTCCACCGGTCAAAGGCGGTCGGCGAGCCACCGCTGATGCTGGCCATCTCCGTGTTCTCGGCCTTGACCGACGCCGTGGCGAGCGTCGGCGGCCATCGGGTCATGCCCAACCTCGATGCGCCTGCGACGCCCGAACGCATCCTGGCCGCCTGCAACGACGTGCGGAGGCGCGCGGCCGATGCCTGACTGGATCGACCAAGCCCTGGCGTCGGCGCGACGCGGCGAGGCCCTCGCCATGGTGACGGTCGTCGGCGCCCAGGGTTCGACCCCGCGCGAACGGGGCGCCCGGATGCTGGTCTGGCCAGACCGCTTCACCGGCACCATCGGCGGCGGGTCGCTGGAACGGCAGGGCCTGGACCAGGCGCGACGCCTGCTCCAGCGGGACGGACCGCGCCACGCGCTTCAGGACTATCCCCTCGGCCCCTTGCTGGGACAGTGCTGCGGCGGCCATGTGCGGCTGTTGGTCGAGCGCGTCGACGCCCGCAGTCTCGACTGGCTGGAGCCCGCCGCCAGCGCCCGCGAGCCCTTCACGCTCACAGCTCAGTTCGACGGCGACCGGATGGTCCGCACCATCGAGGCCCAGGCGCCGGCGTCCGACAGTGTCCGCCTGCCCATCCCGGAGGTGCGCCGCGTGTCCGAGACCATTCGCCCGACCCTGCCCCGCCTGGTCATCTTCGGCGCGGGTCATGTGGGCCAGGCTGTCGCCCGCGCCTTCGCGCCCCTCCCCTTCCACCTGGACTGGCTGGCCAGCCGCGAGGACCTGCGACCCGAAGCCAGCGGCACACGCGCCACGATCCTGAGCGAGGACGAGTTGGTCGAGGCGATCGAGGCCGCCCCGGCCGACACCCTCTTTGCGATCTTCACCCATAGCCACGACCTGGACTACCGGCTGACGCGGGCGATCCTGGCGCGCGGCGATTTCCGCTACCTGGGCCTGATCGGATCACGCACCAAGCGCCGGCGGTTCGAGGGTCGCCTGCGGGACGACGGCGTCTCGGATAAGGACCTCGCCCGCCTGACCTGCCCGATCGGCATCGCCGACCTCAAGAGCAAGGCCCCGGCGGTGATCGCGATCTCCCTGGCGGCGGAGCTGCTGAAACGGACTGAAGATCCGACGGAATGATGGCCGAACTTGAAGCCTGGGCGAACTTGGCGATCCGCTGGCTGCACCTGGTCGCGGGCATCGCCTGGATCGGATCGTCCTTTTATTTCATGTGGTTGGACAGTCATCTGAAGCCGCCGAAGGTCCCGCGCGGCGAAGGCGTCGCCGGCGAACTCTGGAGCGTGCACTCGGGCGGCTTCTATCACCAGATGAAGTTCATGGTCGCGCCCGCGGACATGCCGGAGGTGCTGCACTGGTTCAAATGGGAGGCCTACACCACCTGGATCTCGGGCTTTCTGCTGCTCAGCCTGATGTTCTACGTGGGCGCCGACCTGAACCTGATCGACAAGTCCAAGGTCGATCTCGCCGATTGGCAGGCGATCGCGCTGGGCCTGGGATCCATCGTCGCCGGCTGGCTGGTCTACGACGGGCTGTGCCGCTCGCCGGTGGGGCAGAACCTGAAACTGTTCGGCGCCGTGTGGTTCCTGACGCTCACCGCCGCGGCCTATGGCCTAACCCACCTCTTCGCCGACCGCGGCGCGTTCATGCACATGGGCGCGATCATCGGGACGGTGATGGCCGCCAACGTCTTCCTGATCATCATCCCCAATCAGCGGAAGGTCGTGGCCCAGGTCCTGGCGGGCGAAAAGCCCGACCCGGCGCTGGGGAAACAGGCCAAGCAGCGGTCGGTCCACAACAACTACATGACCCTGCCGGTGCTGTTCATCATGATCAGCAACCACTACCCGATGATCTTCGCCGCCCCGCTCAACTGGCTCTGGCTGGCGGGCCTGGGGATCGTTGGCTGGACGATCCGCCACTTCTTCAACCTGAAGAACGCCGGCCGGTTCGAGCCGCAGGTGCTGGTCTACGGCGGCCTGGCCTTCGTCACCGTGGCCGTCCTGAACGTCAGCGCGCGGCCCAAGCCGCCGACCGTCGCCGAGGTTCCGACCTACGCCGCCGTCCGCGCCATCGTCGACAGGCACTGCATCGCCTGCCACGCCGCCAATCCCACGCACCGCGGCGTCCCGGTGGCGCCCAACGGGGCCATGTTCGACACCGCCGAGGGGCTCCAGAAACATGCGGAAAAGATCTACGCCCGCGCCGTGGCGACCCAATCCATGCCCCAGGGCAACGAGACCGGCATGACCGAAACGGAACGCGCCCAGCTCGGCGCCTGGATCAAGGCTGGCGCGAAGGTGGGGTCATGAGATCCCTCGTCCCTGAACCCCTGACCGCCGACGCCTTCGCCCCCTTCGGCGACGTGATCGAGGCCAGCGACCGCGCCGAGGTGATCCCCATCAACTATGGCTGGACCACCCGGTTCAACGCCCTGGCCGACGTGGCCGTGGGCGACGGCCATGCGATCCTCAGCCTCTTCCGGTCCAAGCC
>JAIXTR010000116.1 GCA_027483845.1 Caulobacteraceae bacterium
CGGCCAGCAGCTCCTCTACACCAACGCCGTCTCACTGGTTGGCGACTTCGCGAGCAGTGGCTGGCGACCCTTTCGAAGCGATGTCCTGGGCGCCGGCCATTACATCCTGTCCGCCTGGGTGAACGATGCCTTTGAGCCCGGTTATTCCAGCCAGCTGCTGATGGATGGCCTCTCAATCCAACGCATGGTGACCGGCGTACCTGAGCCCACGACCTGGCTGTTGCTCATCGCGGGCTTCGGCGTCGTGGGCGGCCAACTCAGGGCCCGTCGCCGGGGCCTGAGCGCCGCTTAGGACGATTGCCGGCTACTGGCGCGCCATCTCCGCTTCGCCGACGGCGTCGCCGTCGAGCGTCTGGTCGCCGTCCATGACCACGGTGACCTTTCGCAAGGCGCCGGTGAAGGCGAAGGGCGCCGAGTAGTCGGCGACCGGGCTGCCGCGGTCGAGCCCGATATCCAGGCCCGACCAGGAGATCAGGGTCACGAAGCCGGTGGTCGCCAGCCCCTGGCCGGCCGGTTCCCCATCGATGGTCAGGGTGAAGGTTCGGTCGAGACCCTCGCCGACCTTGCGCGAGATGACGCCCAGGCGGGTCGCCGTCGGGGGGATCTCCCGGTCCGAGCTCACGGTGGTCTTCTCGCCGCCGATGTTCAGCGTGTGGTGCAGCCGGCCATCCTTGACGTAGAGGCTGTAGCCGCTGGTCGCGTCGCCGTGGGCGATCAGCACCCCCTCGGCCCCGTCCAACCGCCGGATGTCGGCCTCGATGCGGTAGGTGCGCGCGCGGACGTCCGGCGCCACGTCGGTGGGCAGGTGTCCCATGCCGGCGTGCAGCACGAACTTCCGCCGCGCGCCGTGGAACCGGGCGGAATTCTCGGCGAACCGCGGCCCGAAACGATCGTCCAGCGGTAGCACCTGGTGCGCCTCACCCAGCGCCCACCAGTCCGCGACGAGGGCCTTGAGCCGCTCCGGATCGCGCTCGGCCAGGTCGTCCGTCTCGGAGAAGTCGGCGTCGAGGTGGAACAGCTCCCAGCGGTCGGCGTCGAACGGCGAGCCGGGCGGATGGTAGGCCACCGCCTTCCACCCGTCCTTCCAGAGCCCCCGGTGGCCGAACATCTCGAAATATTGCGGCTTGGCTCGGGCCGGCGCGGCGGGGTCGGTCAGGCTGGGGGCGAAGCTTTCGCCTTCCAAGGGCATCTGCGGGACGCCGTTGACGGTCTCCGGCGGGGTGACGCCGATCAGGTCCAACAGCGTGGGAACCAGGTCGCAGGCGTGGGCGAAGTGCGGTCGCACCTCGCCGCGAGCCGGGAGGCCACTCGGCCATGAGATCACCAGCGGATCACGGATCCCGCCGCCGTGGGTGTTCTGCTTATAGCGGCGCAGCGGGGTGTTGGACGCCATGGCCCATCCCTGCGGAAAGTTCGAGTGGGTGTCCGGCCCGCCGATGTCGTCGATCCGGGCGAGCTTCTCTTCCATCGGCTCGCCGCGGAAGTTGAACGGACCCATGGCGTTCACGAACCCCAGCGGCCCGCCTTCCTGGCTGGCGCCGTTGTCGGACATGACGATGATCAGGGTGTCGTCGCGCAGACCCGCCGTCTCAAGGAAACCCACCAGGCGCGCCAACTGCTGATCGGTGTGGTCCAGCATGGCGGCGAAGGCGCTCTGCAGGCGCGTGAACACGCGGCGCTCATCGTGGGAGTAGCTTTCCCAAGGGCGGATTCCGTCATTCCGGGGCGGCAGCCGGGTGTCCGCCGGGACCAGGCCCATGGCCTTCTGCCGCGCCAGCCGTTGTTCGCGCTCCACGTCCCAGCCGTGTTCGAAGACCGGATCGTAGCTCCGGATCAGGTCGGCGGGGGCCTGGTGCGGGGCATGGCAGGCGCCAGGCGCAAACCACAGCAGCCACGGCGCCTCCGGGGCGTCGGCCGTATGGTCGGCGATGTAGCGGATCGACTGGTCGACCAGATCCTCGGTGAGGTGATAGCCGGTCTCGAACGTGCCCGGCGGGGTGATCGGCGTGTTGTCGCGCACCAGTTCGGGCGAATACTGATCGGTCTCGGCGTCCATGAAACCGTAGAAGCGGTCGAAGCCGCGTCCCAGCGGCCAGCCGTCGAACGGCCCGGTCGGGCCGGTCTCGGTCAAGTTGGTCACGTGCCACTTGCCCAGCATGTAGTTCCGGTAGCCATGCGGGCGGAGCATCTCGGGCAGGGTTCCCGCCGACTTGGCGATCTTGCCGCGATAGCCGGGATAGCCGCTGTCGAAGTTGGCGAGGCAGCCGACGCCGACCGAATGGTGGTTGCGGCCGGTCAGCAGCGCTGCCCGTGTCGTCGAGCACATGGCCGTCGTGTGGAAGCCGGAATAGCGCAGGCCTTCGGCGGCCAGCCGATCGATGGTGGGCGTGCGGATCGGCGACCCGTAGCAGCCGAAGTCGGAGAAGCCGACGTCGTCGAACAGGACGACCAGGATGTTCGGCGCGCCCTTAGGGGGCCTGGGCGCGTCCGGCCAATCGGGAACTGAGTCCGCCACCGTTCGACCAATCCTGCCCGCCATCGCACACCCTCAAATGTAAATCGCGGTTCACAATGGCGAAGTCGGACCCGGGCGCCAAGCAACCTCTTGGCCGAGTTGGACCTTTCCCTTCCGCGACGGGTGGTGAAAACTCCATGCGGCAACCATCGGGGGTCGGGCGATGAGCGGTCTTTGGGACTCCATTCGCTATTTCTTTGAAACCGAGGCCTTGAACCCCCACGGGATCTGCCTGCTCTGGCGACCGGAGCTCATCTGGACCCACGCGATCTCGGACCTGCTGATCGGCCTGGCCTACTTCTCGATCCCGCTGGCCCTGGGCGTGTTCCTCTATCACCGCCGCGATGTCCGCTTCAGCTGGGCGGTTTGGCTGTTCGTCGGGTTCATCATGTTGTGCGGGGTGACCCACTTCATGATGATTGCGACGCTCTGGATCCCGATTTACGGCGTCGAGGCGCTGATCAAGGCGGCCACCGCCGCGGTGTCCGTCATCACCGCCGCCGCCCTCTGGCCCCTGCTGCCCAAGGCGATCGCGCTACCCTCCTCCGCTGCGCTGGAAGCCAGCCTGGCCGAGCGGGATGCGGCCCTGGTCGAGCTTCGCACGGCGATGGCCACCATGGTGGAGATGCGCGAGCACGAGGCGCGGCAGAAGCTGTTGCTGGACGAGCTGAACCACCGCGTGAAGAACACGCTCGCCTCGGTGCAGTCTGTGGCGGCGCAGACGCTGACCGACACCAACGGGATGGACGAGGCGCGCAACCTGTTCCTGGACCGTCTTATGGCGCTGTCGGCCACCCACAACCTGCTGGTCAAGCGCGAGTGGGAAAGCGCATCGCTGCATGAACTGATCGACGCCGCGCTACGCCACTACGGGCAACCCTACGCCTACACTGGCCCCGACGTGACGCTTGAACCCAACCTCGCGGTCAGCCTGGGTATGGCGTTGCATGAACTGGCCACCAACGCGTTGAAGCATGGCGCATGGCGCGGCTCGGGGCGCATCGACATCGCGCTTCAGCAGCGGAACGGTTCGCTGGACTTCATGTGGCGCGAGAGCGGCGGCCCCTTGGTCGAGACGCCCCGAAAGCGGGGCTTCGGGTCCCGGCTGCTGGAAAAGGGGATCGCCGCCGAGGTCGCCGGCGACGTCACGCTCGAGTTCGCCGAGGCCGGTCTGATCTGCATCATCACTGCGCCCCTCTCATCGCGCATGCGCGTGATCGAGGCGGCCTAGCCGCGGCGCGACGCCCAGAGCGCCTCGGCCCGCGCCTTCAGGGCCTCGTTCATGGCCAGGAAACCGCGCCGTACGGGACCGCGCATCCGCTTGCCCAGCGACGGCCCCATCAGCCCGCCGAACACCTCGCCATTGTCGACCACGCAGCCATGCTCGGCCAGGGGCGTGATCTCGATGTAGCGCAAGGTCCGGATCAGGCCGCCCAGGAATTTCAATTCCCAGTGCAGCTGTTCGTTCGGCACCCAATCCAGGACCCGGGCCTTGATCTGCTGGACCGGCTGTCCAGGAAGGGCCAGGTCGAGATCGAGGACATTGCCGATCCGGATTTCACCGGCGGCGCGCGGATAGGTGGGATTCCAACTCGCCCAGGCGTCGAGATCGGCGACGATCTCCCAGATCACCTCGGCGGGCGCCTGGATTCCGATACGATCCTCGACGCGGACCCCGCTGGGTCCCTTGGGCGGCGGCGGACGGCCCTCGGTCTGCAGCGACATGGTCTGGGGTCCAAGCGCGCCGCCCTTGCGTTGGAACGGCGCGGCTTTGAGGTCGGGTCCCGGTTTGAAGGGCATCACGCCTGCTCCTTGATGCGCCAGGTGGCCCCGCTGGGACCATCCATGACTTCGACGTTCAGCGCCGCCAGCTCCCCGCGGATGCGATCGGCCTCGGGCCAGTTCTTGGCGGCGCGCGCGGCCTGGCGATCCGCAATCAGCGCCTCGACGCGGGTCTTGAGATCATCGTCGGCGCCGGTGTGGAACCAGGCCTGCGGATCCGTCGTCAGGAAACCCATAAGCCCCCCCGCCGCGACGAGCAGGTCGCGCCCGCTGGCAACGCTGCGGGCGTCCTGCGCCATCACGGCGGCCCGCACCTTGTCCGCCAGCTGGAACAGGGCGGCGAAGGCGGTGGGCGTGTTGAGGTCGTCGTGCAACGCCGCCTCCACCGCCGCGAAGTCCGCCTGAGCAGCCGGATTTTCGTAGCCCCCTGCCGCGCCTTCGCCCGCCAGGAACCGGCCAGCGTCGTCGAGGACCCGATAGAGGCGGTCCAGCGCGCTCTTCGACTGGTCGATCAGCGCGTCGTTCCACTCCAGCGGCTGGCGATAGTGGCCGCTGAGCAGGGCCCACCGGATCGCCTCGCCGGGGTAGAGGCCCAGCAGATCGTGCGCCAGGGCGACATTGCCCAGGCTCTTGGACATCTTCTCATCGCCCATGTTCAGGAAGCCATTGTGCATCCAGACCTGGGCGTACTCCCGCTCGCCATGGCCCGAGCAGACGCCCTGGGCCAGCTCGTTCTCATGGTGGGGGAAGACGAGGTCGATGCCGCCGCCATGGATGTCGATCGGCAGGCCCAGCGCCTCCTCGATCATGGCGGTGCATTCGATATGCCAGCCCGGCCGGCCCGGTCCCCACGGGCTGTCCCACTCGGGCTCGTTTTCCTTGGACGGCTTCCAGAGCACGAAGTCTGCCGGATGGCGCTTGTAGGGGGCCACGTCGACGCGGGC
>JAIXTR010000571.1 GCA_027483845.1 Caulobacteraceae bacterium
CGACGGTTGTCGCGGCCCCGGACGACGTCGATCTCTTCCTCGGCCTCCCCGCTCCGGCCCGCAGCGGCGAGCTCCGCGAACTCCGGCACCACCTCCGACAACCTGCGTCCCCGGCCGTGATCCTCGGGCAGCGCCAGCAACACGGCGGCCTGGCGATTGGCGACGGAGATTCGGCCATCCGGGGACAGCCCGATAACGCCCGCGCTGACCTCGGCCAGCACGGTCTCGATGAACTGACGCCGTTCCTCGGCTTCCTCGCCAGCGCGACGCAGGGCCTCCTGCTGCGCCTGCAGGTCGTGGGTCATGCTGTTGAAGGCCCGGGACAGCACGGCGATCTCGTCGGGGTCCGCGTCGGCGTCGACCCGGGCGCTTAGGTCGCCCCCGGCCACGCGCCCGGCCGCCTGCACCAGCCGCGCGACCGGCGCCGAAATGGCGTTGGCGGCCGCAAGACCGAGCCACACTGCCCCCACCAGCACGAGCAACGCCGTCTCGATATAACTGAGCGCGAAGATCGTCTGGATGCGCGCACGGTTCTGAGCCACCTCGCGGTACGAGACCAGGGACCCTTCCGCATCGCGCAGATGGGCCATGATCCCCTTCTCGAGGGGGCGGGCCACGTAGAGATAGACGCCGTCATAGGCTCGTAGCCGGTAGACCGCGCGCATCACATCGGTGCCGGCGAAGTCTGGGACATAGATCTCACCCGCATCGGCGGAGGCGTAGGCCGCAGCCGGCGGCGGCACGAACGGCGGCGCGCCCGCGCTCTCGAAGCGCGACAGCACCTGGCCCTTTGCGTCGATCAGGTAGGCCGCGGGAAAGGCATGGTAGGCGGCGAGCGCCTCAAGATAGCGCGTCGCGCCCTGCGGCCCGTTCTGGAATGCGCCCGCCTCTCGGTTGAGGTCCAAAGCCATGGGCGTGACGTGGTCCTCGATGTAGCGCGTCTGCTCCTCGATATAGGACCGGAACACGGTGGCGGAGTTCTCCACCACCGTCTGCACCCGCTCGCTGAACCAGTTCTCGACGCCGCGGCTGACGAGGACGCCGTAGAACAGGAACACCACGGCCGCTGGGGCGACGGCAGCCAGGGCGAAGAGCCGGACGAACCGGACGTGCAGACGGGCGCCGGCGTCCCGCGACCGTGCTTCGAGAAGCTCGAAAATCCTCAGCGACACCGCGAGGATCAGCCCGATGATCAGGATCAGGTTCAGGCCGAGGACAGTAAGGATCAGCTCACTGGCAGGCCCGAGCGGTCCCTTTTCCGGCGGCGAGGCGGCCAGCACGATCGCCACGCCCGTGAGCGTGGCCGCAATCCCGTAGCCGACGCCGAGAACAACGCGGGACCTGAGGGCGTTCCGGACACGGGCGAGAGCCGGATGTCCGAACGCAGGATGCGCAAGCAACGCCATGAAGGGATGAGCCTAGGCGCCTGTGCCCCAAAATCAACAGCTATGTTGCCGGGCTGCAAGGCCGCGCTGGACGCGCGGCCCCGCCACTATCGGCGGCCCCGGGCCATGTCGACCCCGAGGTCATGAATCTTCTTCCGCAGCGTGTTGCGGTTCAGTCCCAGGATCTCGGCGGCTCGCACCTGGTTGCCCCGCGTGGCGGACAGCGTCAGCTGGATCAGCGGCCGTTCGACCTCCTCCAGCACCCGGTCGTAGAGACCCGCGGGTGGAATGCCGTCGGGCTGGTCGGCGAAGTAGCCCGCCAGCTTCTGTTCCACGAGTTGCGACAGGGTCGCCGGGCCTTCCTGCCCCTGCACCGTCGGCTGTTGGTCGGCGAGTTCCTTCTCGATGATCCGGGCGCTGATCAGCTCCTCGCCGTAGAGGGCGCAGACCCGGCGGATGAGATTCTCCAGCTCGCGGACATTTCCCGGCCAGGCGTGCCGCTTAAGACGTTCGAGCGCATTGGCGTCGATCGTCTTCGCCGGCAGACCCTCGCGATTGGCGCGGAGCAGGAACGCGCGGGCCAGGTCCGGAATATCCTCACTGCGATCGCGCAGCGGCGGGATGCGCAGCGGCGCCACGTTGAGGCGGAAGAATAGATCCTCTCGGAACAGACCCTGCTGGATGAGGGCGCGCAGATCACGGTTGGTGGCCGCGATGATCCGCACGTTCGGCCGCCGGCCGGTCTTCGGATTGAGCGCCGGCTCCGAGCCGTCGATCACCCGCAGGAGGCGCGTCTGGGCGTCAAGCGGCATGTCGCCGATCTCGTCGAGGAACAGCGTGCCCCCGTCGGCGTCGATCAGCTTGCCGGAGTCGCCCTCGTCCTTGCCGAAAAGCTCGCTTTCAACGCGCTCACGCGGCGTGGCGGCCAGGTTGATGACGACGAACTTGCCGTCGCGGCGGCGGCCCATGTCGTGCAGCGCGCGGGCGACCAGTTCCTTCCCCGTCCCGCTCTCACCGGTGATCAGGACGGTCAGGTCCGCGCCCACCAGACGGGCGATGGTGCGGTAGACCTCCTGCATCGGCGCCGAGCGGCCGATCAGCGGCAGGCGATCGTCGCGCACCGCCCGCGCCTGCGCCTTGGAGGCTTCCGCGTCCGCCGGCCGCGACAGCGCGCGCCGCGCCGCCGAGGTCATGTCGTCCAGGTCGAAAGGCTTGGGCACATACTCGAAGGCCCCGACCTCGGCCGCGTTGACCGCGGTGATCAGGTTGTTCTGCGCGCTCATGACGATGACCGGCAGCTTCGGACGCTGCTTCTTGATGCGTGGCAGCACGTCGAAGACGTTCTCGTCAGGCATGACGACATCGGTGACCACGAGGTCGCCCTCGCCGTCGGTCACCCACTTGAGCAGCGTCGTGGCGTTGCCGGTGGCGCGCACCTGATAGCCCAGCCGGGTGAAGGCCTGGGACAGCACCAGCCGGATCGAGCTGTCGTCGTCGGCGATCAGGATCTTCTTGGAGGCAGCGTTCATTGGATGGCGTCCTCATGAGCCGCGATGGGCAGCAGCACCCGGAAAACGGTGCGGCCCGGTTCCGACTCGAAATCGATCAGGCCGCCGTGTCCGGCGACCAGCTTGGCGACCAGCGCCAGGCCGAGGCCCGCGCCGTTGTTCTTGGAAGTGACGAAGGGTTGGAACAGGCTCTCGCGGATATGCTCCGGAACCCCCGGCCCATTGTCGATAACCCGCACTTCCAACGGCGCGCCGCGCAGCGCCTGGCCCTTGGCCGAGCGCACGCGTACGCCATGGCGATAGGCGGTGTGGATCGAGACCTCGCCGCGGCCGTCGTTGCGGGAATTGGCCGCCTCGGCGGCGTTCTTCACCAGGTTGAGGAAGATCTGGATCAGCTGATCTTCGTCCCCCGGCACAGGCGGGAGCGAGGGATCGTAGCTCTCTTTCAAGCCCAGGCCGTCCGCGAAGCCATTGGTGGCCAGGGCCCGGACGCGATCCAGGATCTGGTGAATGTTGATCGGCGTCAGGGTCGGCAGGGCGTCGTCCGAGAACGCCTCCATCCGGTCGACCAGCCGCCGCACGCGATCGGTCTCGTCGACGATGAGCTGCGCCAGCGGCACGTCCTCGGC
>JAIXTR010000299.1 GCA_027483845.1 Caulobacteraceae bacterium
AGGCGCGCAAGCCCGCCCACTCGGCCCCGCGCACGACCGCCGACCGCCATGTCGGGACACGCCCCCCACGTGCGTCCTGGTATGGACCGCGTCTGGCGGCGGCGCTTTGGAGGTCGGCATGTCACGCGTACGGGTGGGCGGGTTTTCCATATCGCTTGACGGCTTCGGGGCGGGCCCGGCGCAGAGCCTCGACGCCCCGCTGGGCCAGCGCGGGCGCGAGCTGCACCAGTGGATCTTCGGGACCCGCTTCTTCCACCAGATGACCGGCCAGGCCGGCGGCTCGGACGGCGTCGACCAGGCCTACGCCGAGCGCGCGATGCGCGGCTTCGGCGCCTTCATCCTCGGGCGCAACATGTTCGGCCCGTCGCGCGGACCCTGGGTGGATGACGGCTGGACCGGCTGGTGGGGCGACGATCCCCCCTACCACGCCCCCACGTTCATCCTCACCCACCACCCGCGCGACCCGATCCCCATGGCCGGCGGCACGACCTTCATCTTCGTCACAGACGGCATCCAGTCGGCCCTGGACCAGGCCCGGGCCGCGGCCGGCGATCTCGACATCAAGATCGGCGGCGGCGTCTCCACCGTCCGCCAGTACCTCCAGGCCGGCCTCGTCGACGAGATGCACCTCGCCGTCGCCCCCGTGGTCTTAGGCCAGGGCGAGAACCTCCTCGCCGGCCTCGACCTTCCCGCCCTCGGCTTCCACGTCACCGAACACCACCCCACCGCCGACGCCACGCACATCGTCCTGACGCGCGACGCCGGCCGCCCCGCCTAGCGCGGCCCATACCCCTTACCTCCCCCGCGAAGCGGCGGGAGGGGGACCGACCGCCGAGCCGTAGGCGAAGAGCGGTTGGTGGAGGGGGCGAGCGACAAGCTCCGCGGATGGCCTTCGAGCCTGAGCCAGGATTGAGCGCCTTCCTTTCCCACGCAGTGGGAGAGGGGGACCGCGCCCCGCAGAGGGCGTGGTGGAGAGGGCAAGGCCCGGGCTCTACGGATAGACTGACCATTAAAGGAATCAGCGGATGAGGCTTGCCCTCTCCACCGCCCGCTCTTCGCCTTCGGCTCGGCGTGCGGTTCCCCTCTCCCACTGCGTGGGAAAGGAACGTCGCCATGCCCTCCTAGCAACTTCGGCGCAGTCCGCTGCTAGGCAGATTGGCAAACATCGTGTTTGCGGCGCAGGGCCAAAGACTGCATCCGACCGTTGCGGAGGTTCACGTGACGTTGAACACTGAAGCTATGAGAGGCGTAGCTTGTAGTATTTTGGCCGCCGGCGCCGTCCTGCTGCTGCCAGGCTTCACGACGCCGTGGGCAGCCAACACGACGTCAGAACGTATCACCTACGCGACCAGCCAGGGCCCATTCTGCGGCCGGTGCGAAAGCCTAAAGGTAGTGGCAGCCGTCGACGGTCGCGTGTCCGTCGAACGAGGCCACTGGGCGGGGCGGTACAAGGTCTGGCGCGTAAGCCGGCAGATGTTCCGAGTGCTCCCCGAACAGGTCGCCCTGTTTCGCGAGCGCCTTGCTCCCTACCGACCGGCGGGTTCGGTTCGGATGAACGAACTGGCCCAATGCAATACGCTGACGGACGACCTCCCAGAGGTGTCTGTCACATGGTCGGGGCCAGATCGGGATGATCACCTGACCTTCGCGTTTGGCTGCGACTTCGATACGAGGGTGTCGATGCGCGAGGCGCTCCGAGATGCGCCTGCGGCGCTCGGACTTCAAAGCCCGCTCATGCCCCCAAAGATCTGAACGTCCGCCTTCCACCCCTAGCGGACGTTCACACTTGCTGGTGTCGCGCCGGAGTTTCTGCCTAGCTTCGCCTCATGGCGATCAATGACTACCAGGGCGAGGCGGTTCTTGGCGGGACTTGGCTGTACGGAGGCGCCACATCGCAACGTGTCTGGATCGTCGCGTGCAACTACGACCGCGAGCACGGCATGGTTCTCGATGAGGCTCTACATGCCGGGGACCGTAAGGATGACCTTCCGGCGCCTCGGCCAATGGGACCCGACCGGGTTCTCTACTATGTGCGCGGCACAAGCTGCCCGGACATGAACTCGATTTTGGAGGCAAAAGCGTGGGCGGACCGTCAGCCTTGGGGGCCCGTATCATGGGACGAGCCAGAGGACTCCTAACCACCCCCGGCGCCATCGGCGACGTCTGCTGCTGCGTCGATCAGCGAACGTCCGCTCGGGGGCTGGACGCCGTGGCCCCAAATCAACCCACAGCGGACCTTCGACGCCCAGCGTTCTCGCGCCCTCGTCCTTCAGCACAAGAATGAGGGCCTGATGTTGGTCTCGCGCCAGTAGCGCTCCAACCCGATCCGTTCGGAAATCGCGCGGAAACGCGGCTGTTCACGCAGGCCCACGGTGTCGGCCCGAAAGAGCACGGCTGGATCTGGCTCGCCCGCCAGCGGGTAGTTTCCGATCATGTTTAGCCCGGCGAGCACGGAGACTGCCGAGCCTGGGCGAACGACGTCGTCGGCGACAGCTATCGCC
>JAIXTR010000449.1 GCA_027483845.1 Caulobacteraceae bacterium
ACGCCGTAGGCCTTGTAGGTCCGGTCGGTGGTGATGCCGCCCGCCTGGACGTTGGTGTCTTCCGTGTCGGCGTGGAAGCCGGTGACGTTCACGGTGACGCCGGAGGCGCGGTATTTGAAGCCGCCTTCGAACTGTTTGACGATGTCGTAGCCGTCGGCCTTGCTGGCCAGGCTGCCATCGACCGCGCTGACCTTGGTCGAGAAGAGCAGCTTGTCGGCTCCGGCCCGGGCGCCACGGCTATAGCGGGCGAAGACCGCGAACGGCTCCGCGACCCGGTAGTTCACGCCCACCGAATAGCTGATGTAGTTGTAGTTGTAGTCGACCGGCGCCGGGCTGTCGTAGGGCGTGAAGGCGGTTTTCGATTCCGCGACCGAGATAACGCCGTTGCCGTTGAAGTCGGTCGGACGGATGCCGATGCGGCCGCCGCCCAAATCCGCGCCGTAGAGCTTGCCGCGCACCCGGCCTGAGTCGTAGCGGAGGCTGCCGCCGACCGCGACCTTGCCCAGGCGGTAGTTCAGGGACCCGTAGGGCGCCCAGATGTTGTACCGCACGTCGTAGTCGCGCCGGAAGAATGCGGTGCTGCCCGAACGGTTGAAGCCCAGGTAGCCGCCCTGCGTCTGCGGGACGCCCGCGGCGTTGGTGTAGTTGATCAGCGACGACATGCCGTCGTCGGCCACGTCCTGCAGGTGGTTACTGTAGAGCCAGTCGCTGGTGTAGTCCTGCAGCGACTTGTAGACGCCGCCGGTCACGGTCAGCTCGGCCTTGCCAACTTCGAAGGCGCGGGTGGCGCGCAGGTCGTTGATGAAGTTGTTCAGCGACCGGGATTCGATCCGGTTCAGCGAGGTGGCCACGATGAGGCCATTGCCGTTGATGCTGCCCAGGTTGGTGATGACCTGGCCTGCGCGCGGACCGGTCGCGTAGGTGAAGGTCCCCGTACCGCCGCCGAGGGAGGCCGGAAGGGCGCTGCCCGAATAGATGTTGGCGACCAGATTGCGGGTCGTGCCGCCCTTGATGTCCGAATAGCGGCCGCGCTGGGTGATCGTCCAGCCCTTGACGTCGAACTGCGATTCCAGGCCGATCGACTTCACCAGGGCGCTCATGCCCTGGCTGATCGGAAGCTCCGCCGGCGCGTTGTTGGCGTCGAGCGTGATGAGATTGCCCAGGTTGCCCGAGAGCATGGAGTCGCGCCGGACGTCGTAACCCGGGAAGCTTCCATATTTCGGGTCGTCGTTCGTGCCGGTGATCCGCACCGGGCCGGGGAGATAGTGCGGTGAGCGATCGTCCAGGTACTTGCCGGACAGCCGGACGTAGCCGTTGGACAGTTGCTTCGTGACGTTGAACTTGAACTGGCCGCCCTTGAACGCGGTGAAGCCGACGTTCCGCGGGCCTTCGCCCGACCGGTAGAAGCCGCCCACGTGGAAGCGCAGGGTGTCGCTGATCGGCGCGCCGTACTCGAAGTCGACGCGCTTCATGTCGTAGTCGAGGCCGCTGGTCACCTGGACCGAGCCGCCCTCCACGTCGCCGGTCTTGGAGATCAGGTTGATCACGCCGGCCGGCGAGTTGGACGCGAAGGTCGACGACGAGCCGCCACGGATCGACTCCACGGCTGCCAGGTTGAGGTCGGCCCGGATGTAGATGTCGACGGCGCCGTTGAAGAAGTCGCCGAATTCCAGGACCGGAAGGCCGTCCTCCTGGATCTGCATGTACTTCGATCCGCCGGACGCCAGGGGGAGCCCGCGGATGGTGTAGGCGGAACTGCCGTCGCCGGTGGAAGCTTCGGTGCGGATGCCCGGCAGGTTGCGGAGCAGGTCGCCGAGCGAGCGCGCGCCCAGGGACTCGATCTCTTTCTCTCGCAGGGCGCTGGTCGAGGTGGCGCTGTCCAGTCGGTCGCGGCCCTTGGCGACGCCGGTGGAGAACACCTCTTCGTTGCTGGCCTTCGGGGCGGCCGTCGTCGCCGCTGTGGCGATGGCTGACCATTCGCCGACCGCGGCCATTTCTTGGGAGGCAGCCGAATTTTCAGGGTCGGCAGGCGCCGCTAGAGCGGGTGTGACAAATAGAAGCGGAGCAATCGCCGCTGACAGATAGAAGACTCTCATGATGTCCCCGTCCCGTGTGCTGTTATGGGGGTCACCAAATCATATCAGTGTTTTATTTCGGTAAATTTTGGGCCAATTTCCCATTGGATTAATAGACGGTTATCAATTTACACTGCGTTCACACCCGGCGTGTGACACCCCTGTCCGCTATCGGCGGAGCGAGGATCTCGCGGAACGTCGAGCGACGCGGGGTCTGCGCCGGGCCGTCGGCGCTCGCTAGCCCGCCACCCGCAGCACCGTCCGGAAGCCGACGTGGTCCGAACCGGTGTCGGTCGGGCCGGCCTCGCGGGCCGGGGGGCGGTAGCGGAAGCAGAAGTTGTCGGCGCAGAGGAACGACCCGCCCTTGATCACGCGGCGCTTCTCGTCGGGGGTGGAGGGCAGATAGGCGTCGCGCTCGGTGGGGCCGA
>JAIXTR010000608.1 GCA_027483845.1 Caulobacteraceae bacterium
CTCAAGAGCGTCGGCGATCCTCGCGAGCATAGATGCGCTGACGCGGTTGGCGCCGCGTTCGTATTTTTGCACCTGCTGGAAGGTCACGCCGATGGCTTCCGCCAGCGCTTGCTGGGAGAGCCGGCGCATCTTGCGGGTCAACCGAATGCGGGTCCCGACGGTGACATCCACGGGGTCTGCGACATGCTCGGAACTTAGGGGCATAGGCTGGACCTAATCGCGAAATCCGAATTGGTCCATGGCAATGCGCTCAGGTTACAGCGCGTCGCGGCCGCCGCCGCCTTGCGGAGGCCGGCGCGCTTCGCCAAGGCCTGGGTCGACGGCCCGCGCGCCGGGCAGCGTCCCTCGATGCGCTCGCGGTAGGCCCGTCAGTCAGGGCCGCGGCGGCCCGCGGCGGCGCGCAGCTGG
Source organism: Caulobacteraceae bacterium (assembly GCA_027483845.1). Lineage (GTDB taxonomy): Bacteria > Pseudomonadota > Alphaproteobacteria > Caulobacterales > Caulobacteraceae > Phenylobacterium. The sequence goes on from JAIXTR010000608.1 coordinate 409, forward strand.
GCGCGCCCTCGTTCCGCCAGCTGTTCGTAGAGCCCCATGTGGGAGTTGAGCAGGCTCAGTGGATCGACGGCGGCGATCGCGTCCAGGGCGTCGTCGTCGCATTCGTCGATCGCCGCCGCCTGGATGAGCAGCGCCTTGTTGTGCGCGAACACCAGGGCGATACGCGGACGCCGCAGTTGAAACGCCGTGATGATCGCCTGGTGATCGAGCTCCAGAATATCGGCGAAGAGCAGCAGCCGGTCGAGACGCAGCCCGGTCCGGCCCTTCTCGAAGTCCTGGTAAGCACGGGTGGACATTCCCATCCGGGCGGCCAGCTTCGGCGGCGAGACGTCTCGCATCCTGCGGAGCGGCGGGAGGATCTGCGGCGCGAGGTCCGCGAGATCGCGGTCACCGCGTGGAGGCTTTGCAACCATGGCAATTGTCCTGACACGAACGCGACTTTTCGTGGAGTAAGGGCCGTGTGGCGCGCGATCAAGCGCCACGGTCAAGCCGTGCGGACGCAACGCAGATCATCCGCGCCGCCCCAGCGGGAAACCTGCCGATCACCACGGGCGGCCTCGAAGGCCACCGATCACCGATATGGATTTCGCCTGCAAACACCGCGCGCGCTGGATGTCGAGTCGTTTGTCGCGGCAGATTATCCGCCGACCGACAGATGAAAAATGTCATATTATTCAGAGTGTAAACGCGGGATTGTGATTTGATCGATCGCTGGTGATCCGTGCATGACACCGTTCGCCACAGTCTTGCGTGGAGGCGGGCGATGGGTGTCGGGGTCCGATGGGCGGCGATGGCGGGCGGGCTGCTTATTGGCCTTCAGGCCGCGACCCAGTTCGTCGGCTGGTCCTTCGCCGGCTCGCCCGTGCTGGGACCCAGTTTTCGGTGGGTCCCGGATCTACGCCTCTATCCGCCTTGGCGAATTCTCGTCTGGCGCACCGCCCACGCCGACGCCCACCCGCGAACCTTCGCCTCGGCCAACGCCATCCTGCTGCTTGGGCTTGCGTCCGGCATGGGCTTGGCGGTCGTCCTCGACGGTCCGGCGCCGGGTCGTCAAAGATCCCGCGGCTGGGGCGACCGGGGTGATGCGCGCCGAGCGGGGCTCCTGGCGTCGGCGGGCTGTGTCGTCGGAGACCTCGGCGGCCGCCTGCTGATCACGGCGGACCTTCGTCCCACCCTGGTCACCGGCGGAACGCGATCCGGCAAGGGCCGCGGTCACGTCGTGCCCAGCCTGCTCAGCTGGCCCGAGAGCGCCATGGTGCACGATCCCAAGGGGGAGCTCTGGACCCTTACCGCCGGCTGGCGGGCGACCTTTTCCCACGTCCTGCGCTTCGATCCCCGCAATCCATCGTCCGCCCGCTGGAATCCGCTGGCGGAGATCCGGCCTGGGCGAGGCGAGCTCGCCCAGGTCCAGCGCCTGGTCGCCATTCTCTCGGACCCCGGCGGGGTGCGGGAGGAGGAGGCGATCTGGGACAAGTCGGCGTCTGAGATCCTCGAGGCCGTGATCCTGCACGTGCTCTATGCGGCGGAGGATCGGGACAAGACCCTGCTGAAGGTCCGCGAACTGCTGGCGGATCTCGACGCCGCGGCCGACGTGATGCTGCGAACCCAACATCGGACCGGGGCGGACGGCAAGCCGGAGACCCACCCCTTCGTCAAGACCGCCGTCACCGGCTACTGCGCCATGCACGACCGGTTCCGCACCTCCGTGCAGGGAACGGCGCGGTCCTACCTCAAGTGGCTGGCGGGCGACGACCTTGAACGCGCGCTGTCCGCATCGGATTTCGCCGTCGGCGATCTGATGTGCGCGACCGCGCCCGTCACCCTCCATGTCCAGGTCGCGCCCGCCGACGCCGTCACCCTCAAGCCGCTGGTGCGCCTTCTGTTCTACGCCGCAGCGCAGGATCTGACCGCCCACGCGCGCGCCGACGCGGCGGGCCGCCCCAAGCGCCACAAGCTGCTGATGGCGATGGACGAGTTTCCGCTGCTGGGACGGGTCGCCTTCTTCGAGAAAAGCCTCCGCCTGCTCAGCGGCTACGGCATCAAGACGATGTTCGTGGCCCAGAGCCTGAACGACATTGCCGAAACCTACGGCGCGCAGAACGCCATCCTCGACAACTGTCACGTCTACACCGCCTTTGCGGCCCTCGATCCACTGACCCTGGACAAGGTCTCGCGCCTCTCAGGCTCGGTGGCCGAGGCGCGCACCAGCTGGAGCCGTGCCGTCGGGTTGGGGGCAGGGCGCGCCTCCCTCTCCACGTCCGACGTGGACCGGCCTCTTCTGGAGCCCGGGGAGGTCCGCGCCCTGGCCGACGACGAACAGGTCGTCTTCGTCGCCGGCCACCGGCCCCTGCGGACCCGCAAGGTCCGGTACGACCGGCGCGACCCCTTCCGTCGCCGCGCGCAGCTGGCCGCCCCCGGTCCCGGCGCCGGCGTCGATACCCCGGGGCGGCCACCGCATCCGTGGGCCGGACGTCGGGCTCTGGGGGAGGATCGCAACGCGACCTTGCCACTGTTCAAGGAGGCGACGGGCGCCATCGACGAAAAGCGCGCCGCCGCGCGGCTCGCCGAAACCTACCAGCGGCTGGCCGAGGACATGACGGCCCAGGACGCCGTGCTGGATCATCTGCAGGGACGACGGTCATGACCCGACAGGACGCCCGCCCGACACCTCGGGTGCAGGTCTATTTCGAGAACCCGAAGATCGAGCTGGCCTTGCGCCGGGAGGCGCGCGCGGGACGCCTCACGCTCAGCCGGGCGGCGGAACGGGCGATCGCCCGGGGCCTCCAGCGCCGACCCAGCGCCGACCCGGAGGACCGGCTGCTCAATCTCGAGCGGGCGCTCCGCGATCACATGCGCGCCATGGCCCGGGACATGACCATCGTCCAGGAGCTGATGGTGGAGTTCGCCCGCGCGTTCTTCTCGCGATTGCCCGACACCATGGCCGACCAGGATCCCCTGCTGCGCGCGGCGGTCGAGGCGCGGATCGAGCGCCTGCTTGACGCCGCCGCAGCCCGGATCATCGCGGGCGGCGCGCATGCCGCGGAGCTGATCCGCGATAACGGGGCCCGAACGGCCGGCGCCCCGCAGGCCGCCGAGTGACCCCCGACGTCGAGGCCCTGGGCCGCAAGCGCGCCGCCCTCGATCACGCCCTGGGAGCGGACGTTCTGGCCGCTTTGGCGAACCCGTCGGTGATCGAGGTGCTCGCCAACCCCGATGGCCGCCTGGTGCTGGACCGCCAGGGGGACGGACGGACGGATACGGGAGTCCGGCTGGACGCAGCGGCCCGTGAGCGGGTCATCCGCCTTGTGGCCGACTTCGTCGGAGAGCCGGTGACCCGGGAGGATCCGCGCCTGTCGGGCGTCCTCCCCAGCGGCGAGCGGTTCCAGGGCGTTCTGCCGCCTGTCTGCGCGCAGCCGGCCTTCTCGATCCGCAAGCGGCCCGCCCAGGTCTGGACGCTGGCGGAATACGTCGATCAGGAGGTGCTGACGCCTGCGGCGGCGCTCGCCCTTCAAGCCGCGGTGGCGGCGCGGCGGAACATCCTGGTGTCCGGCGGTGCGGGCTCGGGAAAGACCAGCCTCGTCAATGCGATCCTTGCCGAACCTCTCTTCGCGGACGACCGGGTGTTCCTCATCGAGGATACGCCGGAACTGCAGTGCGCGGCCTGGGACCTGGTCGCCGTGCTCACCCGCCGGCATCCGAAGCCGATCGGACTGGCTGACCTGGTGCGGGACGCCCTGCGCATGCGCCCCGATCGGATTGTGGTGGGCGAGATGCGCGACGGGGCGGCGGCCCTAGAAACCCTCAAGGCCTGGAATACCGGCCATCCCGGGGGCGTCTCCACGGTCCACGCGAATTCGGCCCCGGAAGCCCTGCAGCGCCTCGAGGACTTGATCCTGGAGGTCGCCCCGCGCGCCCCGCGGCGCGCCATCGCCCAGGCGGTGGACCTGATCGTGCATATTCGGCGCGACCCGGGCGGCCGACGGGTCGAGGCGATGGTCGCCGTGGACGGTGTCCATGGTGATGGCGCCTATGACCTGCGTCCGCTGATGGGCGAGGCTCCGGACACCAACGCGACTTAGTCCGCAGATCGTTGCGCGCCGACCGCCGGCCCGACCTCCGCGTCATCTTGCGGCGGCATGGGAAACGCGCGCTGCCGTGAAGCTGGGGACCTACTGCAGGACGGCGCCGGCCGGGGCGCCGAACCGTTTGGCCAGGTCGTCGGCGATCTTCTCCATCTCGCGCTGGAGGGCCGCGAATTCGGCAGGGTCCGCGGTCTGGGCGCGGCCAACGAGATTGAGGCACCTATCCACGATCCGCAGCGCCTCCGGCCGGCCCCGAACACGCAGGCGCAGGGCGAGCAGATAGGCGAGGGGGTCGTCGTCCATGGAAGTTCCGCGTTGGTAGGATGGGCCTCAATACGCCGAACGGTGGTCTTGGAACACCTATGGCTGATCGGCGCATGGCCCCCATGCCGTGGGGCTATGGGAGGTCGCGCGCACGTCGTCCGCGACCTGCGTAAAAGTTGTTCGTAACACACTGACAACATTGAATAAAATATGTTGACAATCAGCGTTGTCGCGATTTGCATTGCAACCCTGGCGGGATCGTCCTGCCGAGGGACTGCAACCATGCAACGTGCGACGACACGCGGCCTGCGCGCCGCGCTGACCTTCTGCGGCCTGATCTTCGCCACGCCGGCCCTCGCGGGCGGCGCGGGCATGCCCTGGGAGGGACCGTTACAGCAGATCGTGGAATCGGTGACCGGCCCCGTCGTCCAGGCGGCCGCCGTGATCGCGGTGGTGATCTTCGGCGCCGGCATCGCCATGAGCGAAGGCGGGTCTGGCATGCGCCGCGGGCTGGGCCTCCTTTTCGGCCTGTCGATCGCCTTCGCGGCGTCCACGTTTTTCCTCGACTTCTTTGGCTTCGCTGGCGGGCTGGAGCTGCCGCGATGATCGACGCCACGCGTCCCGAAGGCTGGGACCTGCCGGTCGCCCAGGCCCTCGCCGAGCCGGTGCTCCTGGCCGGCATGCCGCGCGACTACGCCGTGGTCATGGGCACCGTCGCCCTGGTGCTGGGCCTGGCCCTGCGCATCTGGTGGCTGGGGCTCCTCTGGTGGGGCGTCGCCCACGCGCTCGGGCTCTACGTCGCACGAACGGACACGCGGTTCTTCGACGTCCTGCGCCGGCAGCTCCGCCGGCCGGGTCACCTGGACGCGTGACGACCATGCGCTTCCTGGACGAGCACCGGCGCCGGCCCGCCATGCTAGCGGACCATCTGCCCTGGGCGGCCCTCGTGGCCCCCGGCGTGATCCTCAACAAGGACGGCGCCTTCCTGACCGCCGTCAGCTTCCGCGGCCCCGATCTGGAGTCCGCGACCGCCGACGAACTGATGGGCGTCCGCGCCCGCCTGAACAACGCGCTGCGCCGGCTGGGCCGGGGTTGGTGCCTGCATGTGGAGGCGCGGCGGCGGACCGCTGACCCCTATCCGACCTGCGACATCTCCGATCCCGCCGCCTTCTCGACGCCGAGCGCCAGGCGGCCTTCGACCAGGCCGATCCCGCCTTCGAGACCGACTACGGACTGGCGCTGACCTGGCTGCCGCCGGTCGAAGACACGCACCGGATGGAACGGCTGCTCTTTGATGGCCTGGCCCGGGCCAGCCACGATTGGCGCTCGGCGCTGGAGACGTTCCGCCGCGACGCCGACCGGGTCCTCGACCTGCTGGCCGACGCCCTGCCGGATGTGCGCCCCCTCTCGGACGCCGCGCTGTTGGGCTGGTTGCACGCCGCGGTGTCGCCGGCGCCCCATCCGATCGATCCGCGCCAGACCCCGGTCTTCCTGGACGCCGCTCTGGCCGATGCGCCCCTGAGCGGCGGCGTCGCGCCCCGGCTGGGATCGCAATGGCTGAAGGTGGTGTCGGTCCGGGGCCTCCCCGCAGCCACCCGACCGGGCTTGCTCGACGCGCTCTCGGCCTTGCCGTTTCCCTATCGCTGGACAGGGCGTTGGATCGGTCTCGACAAGGCGGACGCGGAACGGGAGATCGTCCGACTGCGCAAGCGCTGGTTCGCAAAGCGCAAGGGCCTGAGCGTCCTGCTTCGCGAAGCGATTACCAAGGAGGAGACGCCGCTCCTCGACACCGACGCCGCGGGCAAGACAGAGGAATGCGATGTCGCCCTGGCGGCCCTGGGCGCCGACGCCTGCGCCTACGGCTATCTCACCCTGACGGTGACCCTGCTGGCGGCGGATCCCGAGCAGGCGGCCGAGCGCGCGCGGGCCGTGGAGGCCGCGCTCAACAGCCAGGGTCTGATCGCGCGGGTCGAGGACCTGAACGCGGTGGAGGCCTGGCTCGGATCGCTGCCGGGCGAAGCCTATGCCGACGTCCGGCGCCCGATGGTGTCGACCCTGAACCTTGCCGATCTGCTGCCCGTCTCGGCCGTCTGGGCCGGGCCGCCGGGCGACCCCTGCCTGGACGGTCCGCCCTTGGCGGTGGCGCGAACGACGGGCGCCACGCCGTTCCGGCTCGTGCTTCATGTGGGCGACGTCGGCCACGCCATGGTCGTGGGGCCTACCGGGTCGGGCAAGAGCGTCCTGCTGTCCTTCCTGGCGCTGCAATGGTTTCGCTACCGGGGCGCGCGGGTGGTGTTCCTCGACAAGGGCCGGAGCGCCCGCGCTGCCACCCTGGCGGCGGGCGGGTGCTGGCGGTCCCTCGCACCGGGGGGCGGCGTCGCGCTCCAGCCCCTGGCCCGGGTAGACGATCCCGCCGAGCGCGCCTGGGCGGCCGAGTGGTTGCTCGACGCCGGGGCGTCGGCCGGACTGCCGCCAACGCCGCGCAGCCGCGAGGAGGTCTGGTCGGCTCTTGCGACCCTGGGCGCCGCGCCGGCGGATCAGCGGTCCCTGACGGTCTTCCGCGCCCTCCTGCAGGATCGGGCGCTCGCCGCGGCCCTCGAACCGCTCACCCTGGCCGGACCTGGCGGGGACCTTCTCGATGGGGCGGCGGGCCTTGCGCCGGCGAGCGCCTTCGACACCTTCGAGCTCGAAACCCTCATGGCGACCCGCGCGGCGCTGGGTCCGACATTGTCGGCCCTGTTCCACCTGCTGGAGCGCGACTTCGACGGCCGGCCGACGCTACTAATCCTGGACGAGGCCTGGCTGTTCCTGGACGACACCGCCTTCGCCGGTCGCATTCGGGAATGGCTCAAGACCCTCCGCAAGCGGCGCGTCGCGGTGGTGTTCGCCACGCAATCGCTCGATGACATCGCGGGATCCTCGATCGCCGCCAGCCTGATCGAGTCCTGCCCGACCCAGGTCTTCCTGCCCAACCCCCGCGCCCTCGAACCCCGGTCGGCGGCGCTCTACGAGGGGTTCGGGCTCAACCGGCGCCAGCTGGAGCTGATCGCGTTCGCGCCGCCGAAGCGCGCCTATTACTGGCGCCAGCCCCAAGGCCGTCGCCTGTTCGACCTCAAGCTCACCGGCGTCGCGCTCGCGCTCTGCGGCGCCTCGTCGCCTGAGGACCAGCGCCTCATCGACCAGGTCCTGGCGCGCAACGGTCCGGAGGACTTCGCTCGCACGTTTCTGAAAGCCAAGGGATTCAAGCATGTCGACGCCCTGTTTGACGCGCTGGCTGAGCCGCCGCTCGCGGTGGAATAGCCTCCTCGCGCTCTGCGCCCCGCTGGCTTTCGCCGTCGGCGCCGCACCCACGGGCGCGCACGCCCAGCTGGTCGTCTTCGACCCTAAGAACCACCTGGAGAACGCGCTGCAGGCGGCTCGCCAACTCGAAAGCCTCGCCAATGAGGCGCGGGCGCTCACCAACCAGGCCCGCGAGCTGGCGGCCTCGCCGTACAGCCATCTGGGCGCCGCCTCGGAGACCCTGCAGGAGATCGGCGACCTGGCCCAGAGCGTTCGCGGCCTGGCGGGCGACCTCCAGGGTCTGGAAGCGGACTTCAGCGAGCTCTATCCCGCGGTGATCGAGGGCCTCGATCCGGGTCGTGCGCTGGCGCAGTCCCGCGCCCGCAACGACCAGGCCCGCGAGACCGCGCAGGATCTCGCCCGCACCGCCGCGGAGCTCGATCGGCTCAGCCGGGGGCGGGCGGGCCGGCTGGCGGGCGCGTTAAGCGCCAGCCAGGACGCCCAGGGCCAGACGGCGGCCATCCAGTCGTCCACCCAGATGCTGGCCGTCCTTGCCGAGGATCTGGGCTCGATGCGCGCGCTGCTGATGGCCCAGTCGCGGGTGCTCGCCGCCGACAGCGCCCGGCGCGCCGCCGAGCGGGCGGCGGGGGCCGAAGCGCGGCGCCAGTTCTGGGGCGGCGCCGGCGCGGCGCCCGCCAACCCCGCCTTCGACCCGCTCCGTCATTCGCGGCGGTGAACCCGGACCATGGCGGCTACCCCCGACACCGCGAACGACCTGATGGTGGTGTTCTCCGACACCATCACCGCCGGCTTCGAGGCGCTCGCCGGCGCCGTGAACGGCGTGTTCGGCCTGATGATCGCCCTCGTGGTGGCGCTCACCGGCATCCAGTGGGCGTTGTCGTCCAATCGCGACATCCTCGCCGCCGGCTTCGGCAAGGTGCTGCTGATCGGGGCCTTCGCCTACCTGATCAACGATTGGCAGGGCCTGTCGGAAACCGTCTGGGACGGCTTCATCGCGCTTGGGCTCACGGCGGGCGGCGGGACCCTGTCGCGGGCGGACTTCCTGAACCCCGGCGCGATCCTGCAGCAGGGCTGGGACATCGTCCGCGCCCTGGGCGAGACCCCGGCGCCCATGGAGACCCCGCTGGATGTGGTGGGCAATCTGACCGACGCCCTCATCCTGGGCCTGGCCATGATCGGCATCATCCTCGCCTTTGCGGTCCTGGCCCTGCAGATCATCGTCACCCTGCTGGAGTTCAAGATCGTCACCCTCGGGGGCTTCGTCCTGCTGCCGTTCGGCATCTTGTCGAAGTCGGCCTTCCTGGCGGAACGCCCCCTGGGCTTCGTGGTCTCCTCCGGCCTCAAGGTCTTGGCCCTCGCCATCGTGGTCTCCGGCGCCCGCAGCATCTTCGATCAGCTGCAGCCCTCCGCGAACCCCGACCTCTACGAGGCCCTGGCCATCCTGGCGGCGTCGCTGCTCCTGGCCATGCTGGCGCTGTTCGTGCCGAGCCTGGCCGCCGCCCTGGTCACCGGCGGCCCAGCGCTCGGCGCCGGGGCCGCCGCCGCGGGCGGGCTCGCCGTGGCCGGAGCCGCGGCCCTGGGCGGGGGCGCTGTCGCGGGGTTGACGTCCACGTTGGCGCGCGCGGGCCCCATGCGCGCCGCGGCGGGTCTGGCCGACGGACGCCCGCCGCCGCGCACCGGCGGGTCAGGGGCTCCGCCACCGCCGAAGCCCAGCGCGCCCGTCGGTCCGCCGCCGGGGCGCGGCGGGGGCGGCGCCAGCGGCGCGGACGCTCCGAGCGCCGTCCCGGAGGCCGTCCGGGGGCCGGCGGCTGTGCGCGGCGCCTTCGTCGCGGGCGAGGGAAGCCCGGCCGCCGGCGCGGCCGGGGCGGCAGACCCCGCCATCGCGAGAGAGACCATGGCGGCCGAACGTGCCTTTCAGGCGGCCGTTCGGGCCCGGCCGCCGGCGACGGTGTCGCGGGCGCAACGCCGCGGGTCGGCGCTGCAGGCCTTCTTCATCGCCAATGCGGGGCGCGGCCTGCTGCCCGGCAACGAAACCTCCGGCGCCCTGTCCCCGCATCTCCGCGACGAGGAGCCCTGACCCATGCATCCGTACTTCCGGCCCCGGCCCACGCTGTCCGCCGCCCCAGAGACCACGCCCTACCAGCGGGCCGCCCAGGTCTGGGACGACCGCATGGGGCTCAGCCTCGCCCATGCGCGGAACTGGCGGCGGATGGCCTTTGCCAACCTGGCGATCGCCGCCTTCCTGGGGGCGGGGTGGTGGATGCAGAGCCGGGAGGCGCAGGTGAAGCCCTTCGTGGTCGAGGTCTCGGCCTGAGGCGAGACCCAGCGGATCACCGCCCTGGACGGTCGCTACGTCCCCACCGAGGCCCAGGTCGGCCACGCCTTGGCGGACTGGATTCGCAAGGTTCGGTCGAAGTCCATCGATCCCATCGTCATCCGGCAGAACTGGCTGCAGGCGTACGACCTGGTGACCCCGCGGGGCGGGGCGGTCCTAAACGCCTGGGCCCAGGCGCACGACCCCTTCGCCGAACTCGGACGCGAGGCCGTGAACGTCGAGGTGCTCAACGTCGTGCGCCGGAGCTCGCGGACCTACGACCTGCAATGGCGCGAGACCCGCTTCGTCAATGGCCAGCAGTCCGGACAGGCGCGCTGGCGCGCCCTGATCACGGTGAAGATCCAAGCTCCCAGAACCGAGGCGGAGCTGATGAAGAACCCGCTCGGCATTCGCATCGAGGACGTGTCATGGACCCCCGACGCCACCTGACCCTCACGGCCTGCTGCCTCGCCCTGCAGAGTCCGCAAAAACTCGCCCGCGCCGAACCGGCCCTGGCGACGAATGCGGGTGACGCGACCACGCCCGCGCCGCGCCCGGACCCGATGCCGGAGTCCGCGCCCCGGACCGTGTTCGTCGGCATGGCGCCGATCCCCAATCCGCCGCGGGCCGCCCAGGTCCCACCGGGACGGCCGGCCATCGCGGCGGCGAATGCGTCCGCCCGCGCCCGGTCCGTGGCGTCAGGGTTTCAGGACGGGGTGCAGGTCTTCGCCTATGCGCCGGGCCGCATCTACGAGGTTTGGACGGCGCCCCTACGGGTCACCACCCTCACGCTGGCGCCGGAGGAGACGGTGATCTCCAAGGCCGCCGGCGACACGGTTCGCTGGCAGATCGGCGAGACGACCTCCGGCGCCGGCCCGGACCAGAGGACGCATGTGATGCTCAAGCCGCTGCGCGAGGGCCTGGAGACCAATCTGGTCCTGACAACAAACCAGCGTCTCTACCAACTGCACTTGCGGAGCGGCGCGCCGCCGGCGTTCAACGCCGCCATCGCCTGGAGCCTCGACGCGGCCGGTACGTCGCGAAAGCCGGCCGGCGTTGATGAACCGGTTGCCGAGCCGCCGCCATCAGCCCCAACGCCAACCCTCCTGCCTGAGGCTGCGGCCGGGCTGGAGGGCAGTTATCGCATCAAGGCGCCGGTGCGGCCGCCCGCCTGGACGCCGCGCGCCGTTCTGACGGACGGCGTGCGAACCTACCTGGTGTTCCCGCCGGGACTGGCCGCCAGCGAGGCGCCGGCGCTCCTCGCCATCGGCGCTGGCGGTGAGCGCCAGCTCGTCAACTACCGGCAGCAAGGCGGGCTTTGGGTCGTGGATCGCGTGCTCGACCGGGCAGAACTGCGACTGGGCGACCGCCGGCCCCAGGTCGTGCGGATCCAGCGCCGGGAGGTGACGCCATGACGACCGTTGAACCCAGCGGAGACGCGCCCCGGCCGAAGGCCCCCATGCCACCGCTGGACGCGCGCGCGCCCCGGCCCCCTGTCGTGCGCCTGCGGCGCAATGTGATCGCCGGTTTGGTTATGGGGGGCGCGAGTCTGGTGGCCGGGGCGCTCGCCTGGGCCTTCGTGGTGCAGCCCGAGCTGCGGACCCGCGCCCGGGACGCCGCGCCGGAGACGCCGGCGGCCGAAACGCAAGGGCGGGTGCGGCCCAGCGAACGGGTGACCGAGGCGCCGGCCACCTATGCGCAACTCGACCGTCTGCCGGAACCGCGGCGGCTCGGTCCGGACGCGCCGGTCCGGTCCGACACGCCGCCCGCGCCGCCCGTGTCGCCGCGACCCATCCCGGCGCGGCGGGGCGGGCCCGTCAACGATCCCGCCACGGCGTCAAACCTGTTCTTCACGGCGGCGCCGCAGGTGTCGGCCACCAGAGCGCCCCCGTTGACGCCGGACGGCAACGCCGCGTCGCCCACAGAACCCACCCGCCCGCGCCGGGGCGGCGACGCCGGCGCCGTCTACAACCCCAACACCTTGGCGGCGCCGATGAGTCCCTTCGAGGTGAAGGCCGGCGCGGTCATCCCGGCGGTCCTGCTCACGGCGATCGACACCGCGCGAAGCGGACCCGTCGTGGCGGCGGTCACAGAACCCGTCTTCGACACGGTGACCGGGCGCCACCTCGTCATTCCGCAGGGAAGCCGTTTGATCGGGCGGCACGAGGGCGAGAGTCGGTATGGCGATCGGCGCGCTTTCATCGTCTGGGATCGCCTGCTGCTGCCGAACGGCAAGAGCCTGGTCCTGACCGGCGAGCCCGGTGTGGACTCACAAGGGGCCGTGGGGCTGGTCGGACAGGTCGATCGGCGACTTGGTTCGCTCACACTCGCCACCCTGTTCGCCGGCGCGGTCACCGCGCTTGGGCAGGCCGCGCGGAACGACGACGGGCAGGGGGCCGGCGGTCTGCTGGGCGACGCCGGCGACGCGGCCGCCATCGAGGCCGTCCAGGTCGGCGGCCGGCTGATCGACCGCGAGCTTGAGGTCCGTCCTACGATCCGCTTGCGGGCGGGAGCCCGCGTCCGGGCGCTCGTCACCCGCGATCTCGTGCTGGAGCCCTTTCGCCCATGAAACGCCGAGTGGCCCTCCTGGCCCTGAGCCTCGGCGGCGCCGGCCTCGGGCTGGCGCTGGCCGGCCATACTCTGGGGCCGACACCGCGCCTGCTGGTGAACGAGAGTCACAGCCTCCCGCGCGGCCTCTACCGGTGGGTCGGCACGGTGCCGCACCGCGGCGACGTCGTGGCGATCCGGCCGCCGGCGGTGGCGGCCGCCTACCTGGCCAGCCTCGGCGCGCCGTCGGACCTGCCGCTTCTGAAGCGGGTCGCAGCGATGGACGGCGATCGACTGTGCCTGGATGCGGCGGGGCTGCGATGGCCGGGCGGCGCGACGGGGCCGGTGGCCGACCGCGATCGGACTGGCCGGGACCTCCCGAACTGGCGGGGCTGTCGACGACTGGGGCGCGACCACCTGCTGGTGATGGGCGACAGCCCGTCCAGCTTCGACAGCCGTTACTTCGGCCCCGTGGAGCGCGGGGCCGTGACCGGCGTCTACCGGGAGCTTGTACGATGGTGAGATTCAAGCCGATGATCTCGCTGGTGGCCGTGATGGTGGCTCCGCCAGCCCACACCGAAACCACCTGGGGCCAGGCCGGGGGACGCCTGTTCGTCGAAGCACCGTCTGCAATCATGGAGGATCTGCGCGAGCTCCACCCGGTCCGACTCGAAGCCCCAGAGCAACCGTTCAACGCGGCCGTGTCCGCGGCGGCTGAACGACACGGGCTCGACCCGAAACTTCTTCATGCGCTGATCATCGTGGAGAGCGGTTATCGAAGCCGCGCGGTGTCGCCTGCGGGCGCCCAGGGACTGACACAACTCATGCCCGCAACCGCGGCTGAGCTCGGGGTAAGAGACCCACTGGATGCGGCGACCAATCTCGCGGGCGGGACGGAATATCTCGTCCGCCAGATCGCCCGCTTCGGCGATCTAAGACTAGCGCTCGCGGCCTACAACGCCGGCCCCGAGCGGGTGGCCCGCCTCGGCCGCATCCCCGAAATCGCCGAGACCCAGGCCTACGTCGGGGCGGTGGTGGATTGCTATCTGGCCCTGTCGGCAGGCCGCATCGTCCGCCGCGCGGCCGATTGCCGGCCGGTCTCAAGATGATTCCAGCCGATTCCACGCCGGGCGCGTCCCCTGCAGAACACGACGCAGATCTCCTCACGCGTCAGGAGGCCTCCGCCTATCTTGCGCGGTTCGGGATCGGGCTGAAGCCGCAGAGCCTGGCCCGGATGTGGTCCGTCGGCTGTGAGGGACCGCCTTGCCGACATATTCGCAGCAAGCCCTACTATCCGCGCGGCGAGTTGCGCGCCTGGGCGATGGGCCAGCGGTCCGACCTCAGGACGGCGCGGCCAGATGCGCGCCACCGCTGGAGTTCGTCCGCCCGATGACGCACTGGCGTGAGCACCTGGATCCCGATCGATCGGGCGAGCGGTTCCTCTCCTGGAAAGAGGTGGCCCGGGCGACGGGCTTGAGCCGCACCACGGCCTGGCGACTCCAGAAGCGTGACGACTTCCCAGCCGCCTACACTCTCTCCCCGGGTCGGGTCGCCTTTCGAGCGGACGAGGTCGAGGCCTGGCGCGCCTCGAGGAACCGCAATGTTCCGCGGGGACACAGCGGCCGTCCCCCGCCCAGTGAAGTGATCTCGCGTCCGGACGGCGGGGGCGGAGCTGCCGCCTCGCCTCAGCGGTCTTGGGATGCGAGAACACCCGCGGGCGTCTCCCTTGGGAAACCCAGACGGCGACGCCGGTCCGATAAGCCTGCCGTGATCGCGCAGCAGATCATGTTCGACTTCTAGACGCGGCCGCCTCACGTCAATGTGGCGGCCCTGGGCGCTGCGCTAGCAGTCATTTCGGCGCCAGAGCGCGTCAGTCGCCGCGAGCCTTCGCCCAGGCGGTCAGATAGGCGTGAAGGGCGTCTACATCCGCCATAGGAAGGCGGGCGAAGCGCTTTCGCGCGGCTTCGCCCATCTCTCCCACCGAGCGCCCGCGCGGACCTTCACCTTTGGATAAAAGTGTTCTGAAGTCGGCCCGGGAATAGCCGGCGGTGATGGCCAGGTCGGGAGGATCGCCCGCTTGCGAGGGCGTGAATCCCCGGAGGCTAGGCGCATGACATCCGGCGCAATAGATCCGCGCGAGGTAGCGTCCGCGCTCATCAACTGGCGCCGTCGCCGCCGGAGGGTTGGCCAGGTCGTACGCCAGGGTCGCCGACTCAGGTTTCGCGACGCCCTTCCGCACCAGGTCGTCGAACCTTGGCGTCGTGCGAATGCGCGGATGAGGCTCGCCGGTCGGATTGAGCGTCCGCAAATAGGCCAGGAGGTCGCCCAGGTCGCTGTCCGAAAGCGCGGCGTAAGGTGCGGCGTCCATGTACCAGAGGCGCGAACCATCCGGTCGAACACCGGTGGTGAGGACGGTCTTGAACGCCGCGTCGGAATAATGCGGCAGAGCGCGGGTCAGATTGCTGGCGTAGAGCACGACCACGCTGTCGTCGTGGGAGACCTTCTGGCCCGTAAGGTCGCCGCCGTGGCAATCGCGACATCCGAGGGCCTCCGCGAGCAGGGCTCCGCGAGCGCTCTGCTCAGGGGCGCATCCAGACAGGCCTAGCGCAATGCCCAGAACCGCCGCGGCCATTTGCCTGAACGATCGCCCCATGGCCCCCCCGATCAGGAACGGTGGCAGCGCGTCCGCATCTGCGCAAGGCTTAGAAGCGCCGCGCTAACCCCGGGGTGTTCGCAGGCGCCGTAGATCGAGATCTGACGCGTCAACGGCTCGCGTTTCCATCAAACCCGGCGCTGAAATCGCGCCGAGGTGGCGCGCTGGCGATCGCTGGGCTGATAGCCGATGAGGGCGTAAGCGGCCACGAGGCTCCCGAAGCGCCGGATGTAGGTGTTGGGCGCGCGCGTAATCTTTGACGCCTCAATCAGGCTGGAGGTTAGCTTGCCTCGCGCCGCAAGTAGCCGTCGCAACTCGTCCAGCAAGTGCTCGTCGGTCGGCGTGCTCGGTCTTCGGTCGACGCTCATCTGGGTATCAATCGGGTCCCTGCGCCAATTGGCGACTTCGCGCCGCACGGTTTGGATTGTTCAGAGTACCCCCAAGGCTGATGAACTGCCTCGGTGTGACGGAGGAGAGAGGATACGAACACCTCCATTGGGGCGAAGTGGAAAACCGCAGCGCTTTGGCAGCGAGATGACGTGCCAAAACGGCCGCTGGGCTCCGGCTCCCATTGAAGACTCCGAGCATCTTGACCAACGTCGGGCAACGATGAAGCTGGCACCGATGGCAGATTACGTGAAGAAATTCGCCAATAGCAGCTGCTGAGCGCAGCTCGCGCGCTTCACACCGGGGTAGCCGTCGCGGCGCCCGCAAGCGGACGTTCGACCCACCGGGTAAAAGCGGACATACCTAAGATGAGTGATGGGTGGAAAGGTGACTCTGCTGCCCGCGATGCTGTCACTGCTCCAGAGGTTGTTGTTCGCCTCGGCAGAATGGGCGCCGAGCGGCCGCTGCCGCGGAGGCACCGCCGATTTGCGTCGCCACCGCACACATTCGGGTCGGAGGAAGCTCGATGATCCCAAATGGTGGGGCAAGCGATTGCACCTTCCGATCCAGCAGTTGGACCAGTGGACCCGCATAGGGCTCGGCGGCGGGGCCGGCCATACCCAACGCGAAGGCCAACTCATAAAGTCGATTGCGGCCCAAGAGCGGTATCGGCTTGTCCGGCGGGGTTTGCGCCAGGAGATCAGTCATCAACTGCCGGACGCGCTCTAAAGCCCCTGGATGGCCTGCCGCCACGGCCACTTGCGCCGCGCCCGTGCCCATGCTGTCCAGCGCCGAGATCTGGGCGAAAGCCTGCCGGCCAAAGGGCCGCGCCGCTGGACCGAACTCCGCGAGAACCAGGCGCGCATAGGGGCGCAGATCGGTTCGCAGGCCATCGGACGGAATGGGGTCGGCGGCAAAAGCGGTCCTGGCGATGGATTGGACGATCTGCGGATGCGTTGGACCAATTTGCTGGGCGAGCGCGATAGGCGGCTCAAAGAGCCATGGCGAGTCGAACACGCCTCCGCGCACGGCGGCTTCCGCAACGGCTTGCTGCAACTCGGCCTCTAGACAGGGTCTTGGCGCATGCCGATCTAAAAGATCGCTACGGGCGCGGCGCCAGGGCTGAGCGAAATGTTCGACCGCGCCCCAACCGAGCAACCCAACAGGGCGGCCGCGGAAATTCCGCAGGACTTCCAGTGCGGTTCGGTCTTGAGCGCGCTCCTCGACCGTCGGGGCGCGGCAGGGCGTCGTCTGGGCCCACAGTGGCGTGCGGGCTCCGCCTGGATCCAGTAGCCGGCGGTTTCCCGCCGCTTCGGCCGCAAGATGCCTGCTCACCGCATCGTCAGCGATCCAGCCGCCCGCGAACGCCAGCATAACCAGGAACGCGATCAGGACTTTGGGCATGCGCTCCACTCGCGGTGAGTCGACAGGTCGCGACCGGCCGTTGGCTTTCGAGACTCTGAAGCGGCGAGTGTTGAGGGTCCGCTAAGGGTCGATTGCTGCCATAGCCGGCGAGGGCGCCTGACCGTCTGCTTCCGGCGCCGATCCCAGTGTCAGCTTCTGACTGAGGCTGTGTAAAAACGTGAGGCGCTACGGCTGCCGTGACATCAGCAGGAGGTCAGACTCCGGTTCGGTGTAGTGGATCAGGCCGAAGTCGGGGAAGTCGATCATCACGCCGGCTTCGAGGCATGCCCACTGCGGCGCTGGGTGATCAGGGGTGTAGACCCCGTCGTCGATAGAACACACCACGACGCCGGGGCGACCGCCAAGGGTCACCCGGTCGCCAACTCTGACGGGCTCTCCGCTGCAGTAGTTCATAGCCGCTCCCGGCGCTACTTGGGTCGGGCGAAGCAGCCCAGACTCATGATGCACGATATCCGAGGCGCGAGGATGAGCCGCTTCGTCGAGGGGGAAGATCGCAGGCAACCAGCGTTGCTGCCGAGCTGCCTGAAAGATTACGTCAGCGAGGACAACTCGGCGCGGGTGATCGACGTCTTCATCGACGAACTCGACCTCGGCGGCTTGGGCTTCGTGGTGGTGTCAGCGGTGACGGGGCGGCCTTCGTACCATTCGGCCACGCTGCTAAAGCTCTACATCTGCGGCTACCTGAACCGGGTGCAGTCGAGCCGACGGCTGGAGCGCGAGGCGCAGCGCAACGTCGAGCTGATGTGGCTGACGGGCAAGCTCGTGCCGGATCACAAGACCATCGCCAACTTCCGGAAGGACAATGGTCCGGCGATGCACGCGACCTGCGCCCACTTCATCGTCCTCTGCCGCCAGATCGGGCTCTTCACCCAGGCCGTGGCGGCGGTGGACGGCAGCAAGTTCAAGGCGGGGAACACGCGCGAGAAGAACTTCACGGTGACCAAGCTGAAGAGGCGGGTCGAATAGGTCGCCGCCTACATCGCCGGCTACCTGCAGGACCTCGACACTGCCGATCGCCACGAGGGCGACGCCGTCGAAGCACGCGCTGCAAAGCTGAGGGACAAGATCGAGACCCTGCGCACACAGATGTAGATGCTGAGGGCAATGGAGACGCAGCTGGCCGCCTCGCCCGACGGCCAGGTCTCGCTGACGGATCCTGACTCCCGGGCCATGGCCACCAGCGGCCGTGGCAGCGGGATCGTCGGCTATAACGTCCAGAGCGCCGTCGACGCCGAGCATCACCTGATCGTCGCCCACGACGTAGTCATGGCGCCGACAGACCGTAACCAGCTCAGCTCAATCAGCGCTCTGGCCAAGGACGCCATGGGCGTGGAGCGGCTTGATGTGCTGGCGGACCGCGGCTACTTCGCCGGCGAGGAGATCCTGGCGTGCGAGGCCATCGGCGTTACGCCCTATGTCCCGAAGCCGCTGACCGGAAACGCCAGGCTGGAAGGCCGCTTCGGCAAGCAGGACTTTACCTACGTCGCCGAGCAGGACGTCTACCGCCGCCCGGCCGGCAACCTGCTCCCGTACCACATGACGACGGTGGAGAAGGGCGTCACGCTCCACCGATACTGGGACCTGGAGAGCTGCCGCGCGTGTGCGATCAAGCCTCAGTGCACAACCAGCCTCAACCGGCGGATCATGCGCTGGGAGCGCGAGGAGATCATCGAGGCCATGCAGCGCCGGATGGACCTGGCGCCCTACGCCATGCGCGCTCGACGGCGGATCGTCGAACACCCCTTCGGCACGATCAAAAGCTGGATGGGCAACCCGCACCTGCTGATGAAGCGGCTGAAGAACGTGAAGACAGAGATCGGCCTCCACGTGCTGGCCTACAACATGAAGCGCGTGATGCAGATCCTCGGGACCAGCCCACTGATGGCGGCGATGAGGATCTGAGCCTCGCCGCGCTCACGCTCGGCCTCGTCAGCGCCGACGCGGAGTGTTTACACGTCCTCGACTCTGAGCTGACGTCCGACCTGGGCGGTGGCTGAATATCCGTGATGTGTGGATTGCAGGCGTTGCGCCGTCCCATGACCCAATTGCCGATGTAACTGGTCTGATTTCAGCCAGGTTCGGCACGTAAACACATTGTGGCAGGACCATCTAAGGTGCCGTAAATTATTGAAAATAGAGAGTTTGTGGATCTAGAGGTCCTCGGTTCGAACCCGAGAGGTGGTACCATCGCTTCCCGTTGAAATGGCGGGCGTTTCTTTTCGATCGGTGCGTGCCGCACGGTCTGATTGGACACTTTTAGACGTTTCGAGAGACGGCTGGGCCGCTGAGCTAACTCGCCCGAGCAGCGTCAGCATAGGAACCCCGGCGGTGGCCCCGCGCTCATGATGCGCAGGAGGCAGACCACTATGAGCACGTCGCAGGATCAGTTCGAACACGATGCCAAGCGGGTCGCTGCCGAAGGGCGAGCGATCCAGGATGAGGTGGAGACGCGCGAGGCACGGTCGTTCCAGTCGGGAGACGACGCGCCGCCGCCGCAGACGGGGGCGCGCCGCTATCCCGTCCCGCCCTTCGACCAGGCGCCGCTGGCGAAGCCGGGCGTTGAGGCTGAGCTGGACCTGCAGCCGATGTGGAACGCCCCGTTCTACAAGGGCTCGGGCAAGCTGGAGGGCAAGGTGGCCTTGGTGACCGGCGCGGACTCGGGGATTGGGCGCTCGGTGGCGGTGCTGTTCGCCCGCGAAGGGGCCGATGTGGCGATCGCCTATCTGGAGGAGGGAGAGGACGCCCAAGCGACCCGTGCGGCTGTGGAGGCAGAGGGGCGACGCGCGATCCTCATTCCGGGCGACATCGCCGATCCCGCCTACGCGAAGGCCGCCGTGGCGCAAACGGTCAAGGAACTTGGCGGGCTGGACGTGCTGGTGAACAACGCCGCCTTCCAGGAACATGCTGAAGCCATTGAGGACCTGACCGAGGAGCACCTCGATCGGACGCTGAAGACCAATCTCTACGGACTCTTTCATATGTCCAAGGCAGCGATCCCGCACATGAAGCCCGGGTCGGCGATCATCAACACGGGCTCGGTGACCGGGTTGGATGGCGCCAAGGCGCTATTGGATTATTCACTAACCAAGGGCGGGATCCACGCCTTCACGCGATCGCTGGCGAGCTCGGTGCTGAAGAGGGGTATTCGGGTGAACGCGGTGGCGCCGGGGCCGGTCTGGACCCCGTTAAACCCGGCCGACAAGCGCGGCAAGGCGCTGGCGGAGTTCGGAGCCGACACTCCGATGGGACGGCCCGCGCAGCCGGAGGAGATCGCGCCAGCTTTCGTGTTTCTCGCCTCGCCACAGACATCCAGCTACATAACGGGCGAGATCCTGCCGATCATCGGGGGCTACTGAGGGGCGGTGGCGCCGTAGGTTGCTGAGGCCAAGCCTGGCGGCCGGTCAAACTGCTTGTCTTTTGATCCGCTCCGGACCCGCTGCCCTCCCCACCGGTTCTGTCTCCATGCCAAGCTGGCCCCGATCCGCAGACCCATCGACTCGAGACCCCTCGCGGCCTACGTCGGCCATGGCGGACCGTGATGCCGACGCTGCGCGGATCCGGGCCTGCGCCCCGGGCGGCGTCGCTCTTCTGATCATCGACATGATCAACGGTCTCGACTTCGACGGCGGCGACGTCCTGCAGCCGAAGGCCGAGGCCGCGGCGGACGTCGTGCTCGGCCTTCGGCGAGACGCCGACCGGCTGGGGGTGCCGACGGTGTATGTGAACGACAAC
This sequence comes from Caulobacteraceae bacterium, assembly GCA_027483845.1. Taxonomy (GTDB): domain Bacteria; phylum Pseudomonadota; class Alphaproteobacteria; order Caulobacterales; family Caulobacteraceae; genus Phenylobacterium. The sequence continues at coordinate 21,113 of JAIXTR010000608.1, forward strand.
TTCGGCGCGTGGCACTCGGAGCGCTCTAGGATCGTCGCCGCCTGCGGATCGGCCGAAAAGCCCGGGCGGGAGCTGGTGGCGAAAATGGCGCCGCGCGACGGCGACTACTTTGTCATCAAGCCGCAGTTCTCGGGATTCTACGCGACCAACCTTCCCGTGCTGCTCCCCAAGCTTGGCGCGACTCGGCTGGTGTTGACCGGCCTTGCGGCCGACATCTGCGTGCTTTTCACGGCTGCAGACGCGCACATGCGCGCCTATGAGCTCTGGACTCCCCGCGACGCCGTGGCGAGCGAAGACGACAGGCGCGCGGACTGGGCCCTGTCGATCATGGCGCAGAGCCTGGGCGCAGACTGCCGCGGGACTACCGAGGTCACCCTGGCCGATTGGGTCGGCACGGGAGACCGGGCGCCCTAGGGCCGGGGCCTGCCGACGACGACGCCGCCTGGGAGTCTGAGTCAGGTTCCAGCGCCGGGTTTAGGACTGCCGTTTGTTGTGTTTTGCAACGCTTATCCACGGTTCCAGTTGCGTCCACGCCATCAACGGAGATCTTCAATGTCAATCATCGACAAGGCGATCGCCGCTATCACACCGCCGGAAAGCGACGAGGCGCGCGCCGAGGCGACGCGCAAGGCGCGGGCCGCAACGCAGGGCCGGGACTGGTTGGCTCTGGCGCTCGACCACCATGATCAGATCCGCATTGAGTTCGAGGCCTGTCGTGCGGCGACGGCCGCCCAGGATCGCCTCGCGGCGATGAAGCGCCTGGCGCTTGTCCTCAACGGCCACGCGCTGGCGGAAGAGGTGGTGCTGTATCCGGCCCTGGCGAAGTCCGGCGAAAAGGGCCATGCGGGTCTAGCCTATACCGAACAGACCACGGCCAAGATGCAAATGGCGGAGCTGGAGCGGATCGATCCGGCGAGCGATAGCTGGGTCGACAAACTCGAGCACATCCGCGGCGCCGTGATTCATCACATCTTCGAGGAGGAGGGCGCTTGGTTCCTGGAGCTGAAGCGCGACTATGACGATCAGGCGTTTCTAACCCGCAGGTTCCGCGAGGAATATGAGCGCTACGCCGGCGACGCGCGGGCAGGGTCGGGTGACGTGAGGTCCTTCGCGCCGACGTCTGAGGTTGACCCGTCAGAGGCGCGTCCGGCGTCCTGATGACACCGCAGCAAAGGCGAGGATCCTTGGAGCATCCCATGGCCTACCGGTTTCTCATGGCGCTAGCGGCCGCGGCCGTCCTGGTGGGCTGCCAGGCCGGCAGTGGTGACGGCAAGGCCTCGGAACGCGCCGAGCAGGCGTCGGGCTCTACGGCCACGCCGGCGCCGGCGCCATCAGCGAAACCGTCGCCGCCGCCCGTGTCGCCTGCGCAATCCACCCCATCCCAGGCGAAATAGCACCAAGTCGCCCGATCTCTTGAACAGGAGCGCTTCTAATGCCCGCGAAGTCCGCCGCTCAGCAGAAGGCCGCCGGGGCCGCGCTTGCCGCTAAGCGCGGTGACGCCCCTAAGAGCAAGCTCAAAGGCGCATCCAAGCAGATGGAAAGCTCCATGACGGAGAAACAACTCGAGGACTTCGCGCACACCACGCGCAAGGGTAAGCCCGACCACGTCAAGCGGTAGTGCTCGGGCGCGGGGTGCGGCGGCTCAATCGGGGGGCGCAGGCGCCGGCGATATGTGCAGGCGCGCGAGGTCCTCAGGACCCAACGCCTTTGGATCTCGGACCAGACCAGACCGCGGGCGCGACGGCGCTGTAGCGGCGACCCATGCGCTCGAATGAGGTCCAGCGGAAGCCCGACCTCGGTCCCCGATGTGCCCTCGAGCTTGGCCAGGGGTTTCCTTTGCGGCGTCGTGGAACCCGCCGCGAAATACGACGCTATCGCGTGACATTTAGGGAAACCGTCATGAGCAAGCGCGAGCTGATCGATACGGGCGACAATAAGCGTTACGTCCGCCGCGATAAGAACGGCCAATTCACCAGCGACCAGACCGCCGTCGGAAAGTCGTCAGCGGCCGACCAACGGCAGCATGCAAAAACCACCGCAAGCAAAGGCCAAGGCGATCGGGGCGATCGAAAGTCCTGAACGGGGGGGCGGTTCCGGCCTGATCGGCGCATCGTGATCACGGCCGACGACGGGAAGGGGGCGTCCCGTTGACCATCGGCGCGGTCGGCGCCGCCCATGACCGCACGCTCGGGAACCCCGGTTTGACTGGTCCCGGAACGTCTTCGCGAGCCGGCTGTTGACGGCGCCATAGCTGAAAAGGACTGGGTTCATGTCTGAAGCGCTTCGTCCACTCTCGATCGTCACCGGCGCCTCCAGCGGCATCGGCTACGAACTGGCCAAACTCTGCGCCGGGGATGGCTTTGATCTGATAATCGCCGCTGACCGACCCGAACTGATGGAAGCGGCCCAGGCGCTTCGCGCGCTGGGTGTCAACGTCGAACCGCTGCTGGTGGATCTCTCGACTGTGCAAGGCGTCGATCGCCTGATGGAAATGGTGGCCGGGCGTCCGGTGGATCATCTGATGGCCAATGCGGGTCACGGCCTGGGACACGCGTTTCTGGATCAGACAATTCAGGATTGGCGCCATGTGATCGACACCAATGTCACCGGCACGCTGTACCTGGTGCAACGCGTGGCCGCCGGCATGGTCGAGCGCGGCCAGGGCAAGATCCTGTTCACAGGGTCGATTGCGGGGCTGATGCCCGGTTCGTTCCAAGCCGTCTACAATGGCACCAAGGCCTTCATCGACAGCTTCGCGTGGGCGCTCCGCAATGAGCTGAAGGATACTGGCGTCAGCGTCACCAACCTGCTGCCCGGCGCCACGGACACGGCGTTCTTCGAGCGCGCGGGCATGGAAGACACCAAGGTGGCGCAGGGCAAGAAGGACGATCCCGCCGACGTGGCAAAGACCGGATACCAGGCGATGGTCCGCGGCGAGGGCGACGTCGTTCACGGTCTGCGGAACAAGCTACAGGCGGCGATTGGCGCCGTGACCCCCGAGAGCGTCAAGGCCGAGCAGCATCGAAAGATGGCCGAGCCCGGCTCGGGCGACGGGCAAATCTACCAGAAGCCCCTCGGCTGATCTGAGACCGTGCGCCCGGGATGGACAGGGTGGCTCCGCAAGTGCGCGTCGAGACATCCAGCTGGTTTTACGATGGACGGCGGGGCGGATCTATCCTGCGGATGTGCCACAGCGTCTCTGGTTCAGACCTATGCCGTCCGGTTTGAAACGGCCGGAATCTGGGCGAGCGCTGGTCATCAGCCTACGCCTATTTCGCTAACGACACCGGCTGCGCCGTGTCGAGCCACGCGTTGCGCTGGCGCCCAGTTGGGCGAGGCCTGACTGAGCCTACGGATCGCCAACGCTGGAAAGGACAGCCCGTCTCGGCCGGAACGCAGCCATGAGGAGCCCATCGCGGTCCGGCGCGACAGCGGCAGCCGTGTGCGCGTCTGCGCTATCGAGCCGGCGACGACTTGCTCATTCGCGCGTTGCAGGTTGTGTCGGGCGACCACCGCGCGCCGATGCGGCTTTCGGGCCAGAAAGGTCAACATGGTTCAAGAACGCGGTGTCGACGACTGGATCCGCACGATCCGCCACCGGGACAGCACCCTTAGTCCTGAAGAGGAGGCCGACCTTCGTGGCGCACTGAGCGTGGTCGTCGAGGAGCCGGCCGACCGCGATGTCGTGCGCGAACACGACCGTCAGACCCGCTCGCATCTGCTGCTGGAGGGGTGGGCAGGGCGCTACATCACCTTGTCCGACGGCCGACGCCAGATCGTGGCGATCCACGTTCCCGGCGACTTCGTGGATCTGCACAGCTTTCCGCTTCAGATCATGGACCATTCGGTGGTCACCTTCACGCCATGTCGCATCGCCCATGCGCCGCATGAGCGGCTGCGCGAAGTCACCGTGCGCCATCCTCACGTTGCCCGGCTGATGTGGCTCAGCACGCTCATCGACGCGGCCGTCCTTCGGCAATGGCTGGTGGGCAGCGGCAAGCGCTCGGCGCTGGAACAGACGGCGCACCTGTTCTGCGAGCTCTTCGTCCGGCTCGAGCTGACCGGACGAACGGATGGCCGCACCTTCATCTTTCCCCTGTCGCAGGCCGAGCTCGCGGACTGCCTGGGGGTGTCTGCGGTGCACGCCAACCGCGTGCTGCAGGATCTTCGCGGGACCCGGATGCTTGCGTGGCGGGGACGCCGTGTCGAAATCCGCGAGTGGGACGCCTTGGCCGCGCTCGCCGGGTTTGACCCCGTCTACCTCAACCTCGCCGACCTGCCGCGCTAGGCGCAGGAACTCTAACATTTGTGGAGGATTGCGGCGTCGACGGACGGTTAACGTCCGGTTCGACGGGAGATCGATGTGATCAGCATTCTTAAGCACGGCGTGATGGCCGCTGAGCTGCTCGGACGCAAGTTCGCCGCGACACGGACCCGCGTGGATCCGACCTGCCTGCAAGACCTCGGACTCGACTCGCCGCGGTCCACCTTCGAGCCCGGCGTCGAAATCCGCGAAGCCGAAGGGCGCGCGAGGTCGCTGCAGCTGCTCACGGAAGGCGTCGCCGCCGAGGTTCGCTGCCTTGTCGACGGGCGCCGACAGATCTTGTTTTTGCGCTTTCCGGGCGATGTCCTCGCGCCGTGTGACAGTGAAACCTTGATCGCCCTGACCCGCGTGCGGACGTCCGACGGTGCGCGGTTGCTTGCGCGCCTGAGCGACGCTTCGCCGGCCTACCAGCCCCTTCGTCGTGCGTGGGTCGCGGCCGGCCGCGTCGATCAAGCGCTCCTGCGCGATCAGGTGGTGCGGTTGGGACGTATGTCGGCGGTTGAACGGGTGGCGCACATGTTGCTTGAAGTCCATGAGCGGCTGGGACAGGTCGGTCTCGTCACAGAGACGACGTTCCACCTGCCATTGACCCAAGAGATGGTCAGCGACGTTGCCGGGTTAAGTGTCGTCCATCTGAACCGGACGCTGCAGAACCTGCGCCGGGACGGGCTGGTGGGGCTGCGCCAGGGCTATGTCACGCTCAGGGACCGGGCTCGGCTGGTGCAGCTGGCGTCCTACGCCAGCGTCTATCCCGCCGCCTGGAACCCTTCCCAGAGGCTGACCCGGCCGGCGCCCTCGCCCTACCTGGTCATGGCGTCCTAATCGGCCTGCGATGGGCCGGTCGAACGACTTGCAGCCGGGCGGTCTCGCCAGGAGCGGGTCGTCTGACACGAGCTGTAGATCGATCGCGTCAAGGCAAGGTTGGGGATGGTCCCTGGCCGAACCTATACTGAAGCTATATCGATGAAGCGTAGTGACAATTGTTAGATCCGGGCACAATACGTGTCAGAGGTGAGTTTCTGACGTAGCCCCTTCCGGGTTCCGGAGCTCATTTCATGTTTATGCATAACAAGCGTCTGCAATATACTGTGCGCGTTTCCGAACCAAATCCTGCGCTGGCGTCGCTTCTTCTCGAACAGTTCGGTGGACCCGACGGCGAACTCGCCGCCGCGATGCGCTACTTCACCCAGGGCCTCGGCGAGGTCGACCCTGGCCGGAAGGACCTGCTGCTCGATATCGCCACCGAGGAGCTCAGCCACCTTGAGGTTATCGGCTCGATCGTCGCGATGCTGAACAAGGGCGTGAAGGCGCAGCTGTCGGAAGCCGCGATGGAAGAGGCGGAATTGTATCTGGCCATTAACGCCGGTGGCGACAGCCACACCCAGTCGCTGCTCTACGGCGGCGGGCCGGCCCTCACCAATTCGTCCGGCGTGCCGTGGACCGCGGCCTACGTGGACAGTCGGGGTGACCCGACCTGCGACCTCCGCTCCAACATCGCCGCCGAGAGCCGCGCCAAGATCGTCTACGAGCGGCTGATCAACATCACCGACGACCCGGGCATCAAGGACGCTCTCGGCTTTCTGATGACCCGGGAGATCGCCCATCAGAAGTCGTTCGAGAAGGCTCTCTATTCCATCGAGGACAATTTCCCGCCGGGCAAGCTCCCGGGCATCGCCCGCTACGCCAACATGTACGTGAACACCTCGCAGGGGGACGGTGACATGGAGGGGCCTTGGAACAGCGGGCCGCAGTGGGAGCGGGTGGACGACCTCAACGACGTCCTCCCGGCTGACGAGGGTGACGGTGTCGCCGCCGTGAAGCTTAGCAAGGCCGACGAGAGTCTGGTGGCCAAGCTGGCCGCCCGCACTCTGTCGGATCCAGACCTCGATCCCGACACGGGTGTGGACCTGGGCGCCGGACCGGGCGCGGGAAAGATCACCGACGAGGACAAGGGCGGCGCTGAGGACATCGAAGACGCCGCCGCTCAAGCCAAGGCGCGGTAAGGGGCGCGGCGGGCCCCGCCCCGCGGGGCCCGCTGCAGCTCTGAAAACCCGACAGCCCATGCCGCCACCGCCCCCCGTGGCCGACCTCGCCTCAGGGGCTGAGAACGCCCAATCCCCCAATCACGCAGGATCGGCCACGGCGGGGTTCTGGCGTCGCTTTGCGGCCTTCGCCGGCCTACGGCTATCAGTTGCTCTGCGTCACCGTCATCGCGAACCTGCTCATCGGGCTGAACGTGGCCCGGCTGATCGGCCCAGTCGGCGGGGTTTAGGCGTAAAGGCGGCATTCGACTCGTGGCGCGTGGTCCGCGAGCGCGAGCCAGCCCGATCCAGCTCTCCGTGGATGGGGAAGGCGGGTCTCCAGGCGGCGCAGTCGTCGCGCAGCAAGGCGACAGTCTCGTCAATGACCCCGGCATTGTCCCAAAGCCGCGCGTCCACGAAACCGGCTATTTCGTCATCGTTTATGCCGCGTCATGGCCAGCACCTTCGTTGGTGGAACGCTTGTCAACGGAGGCTTATTTCAAACTGCGACACCAGCTTGCGGACGAACCAATCGTCGCAATTCGCGTTTCCGCCCCATGAGATCGCGCTGGCCCGAACGGCTCTGGATTGTCCGTCACGGGGAGAGCGCTGGCAACGTCGCGCGCGACCAGGCCCATGCCGCGGGGCGGGCGCGGATCGAGATCGAGGACCGGGATGTGGACGTGGCGCTGAGCGCGCTGGGGGAGGCCCAGTCGCTGGCGCTCGGCGGCTGGTTCTCGGCGATGCCCCCCGCCGCCCGCCCCGACGTCGTGCTCGCCTCGCCTTACGCCCGTGCCCGGGCAACGGCGCGCCTGATCGGCGAGGCGCACGGTTTTGCCCCTGACGCGGTTCAGCCCACAGCGGACGAGCGGTTGCGCGAACGGGAGTTCGGCATCCTGGATCGCCTGACCAGCGCCGGGATTCGGGAGCTGCATCCGGACCAGGCGGCGTTCCGTCAGCAGCTGGGCAAGTTCTACCACCGGCCGCCGGGCGGTGAGAGTTGGGCCGATGTGATCCTGCGTCTCCGGAGCGCCCTCGACACGATCAGCCTGCACTACGCCGGCAGGCGGGTTCTTATCGTTGGCCACCAGGTGGTCGTCCTGTGCCTGCGTTACCTGCTCGAGGACCTGACCGAAGGTCGCCTGATGGAAATCGACGCCGAGGGCGACGTGGTCAACTGCGGTGTCACCGAATATCGGTTCGACGCGACAATCCCGCCGGATGGGGCGCTGCGCCTCGTACGATACAATTTCACAGCGCCGCTGGAGGAGGCGGGCGCAGCCGTCACGTCCGAGCCCGACGCGCCGGTGGCCGCCCGATGAGCGCACCGCAAGACATCTCGCTCGAGACGGTCGACGCCTTCCCGCTCCCAGAGCTTAGGGGGGCGGTCGACAAATCGGCGCGGGGACAGGTTCTGGTGCTGGGCGGGGGCGGCGTCGTACCCGGCGCAGCCCTGCTCACAGGTCTCGCGGCCCTGCGCGTCGGCGCCGGCAAGCTGCAACTCGCGGCGACGGCCGCCACGGCGGCGCCCCTCGGTGTCGCCGTCCCGGAGGCGGCGATCCTGACCGTCAGCGCAACGCCTGACGGTGAGCTCGCGCCGCAGGCGGCCACGGATTTGTCGCCACGATTGAAGAGCGCTGACGCGGTCGTGGTCGGCCCCGGCATGATGGACGCCGAGACCGCCGGTCAACTGGCTCTCGGCCTGATGGCCGCCGAGACGACCGCAGCTTTCGTGCTCGACGCGGCGGCCATGACCGGCGTCGACTACGGCGACCCGCGCGTGAAGCGCCTAGCCGGCCGGCTGGTCATCACGCCCCATGCGGGAGAGATGGCCACGTTGATCGGTGTCGGGCGCGACGCGGTCGAAGAGGACCCGTTGGGAATGGCGCGGCGCGCCGCCAGCGCCGCCAGCGCCGTCGTCGTTATGAAAGGCGCGGAAACCTTCATCGTTTCGCCGGACGGACGCGCGTGGCGTCATCAGGACGGCGTCGTGGGCCTCGCCACGTCGGGATCCGGAGACGTGCTGGCGGGGATCATCGGCGGGCTCCTGGCGCGAGGCGCCTCGCCGCTTGTGGCGTCGGTCTGGGGCGTGTGCATCCATGGGGGCGCGGGCGCCCGCCTGGCTCACACAGTCGGCCCGCTGGGCTTCCTCGCCCGTGAGCTTCTCGATGAGATTCCGCGTGTGTTGGCGGCTGCCGCCCGAAGCCCTGTTAGGCCATAGCTCGCTATCAACTTTCGGAGCTCCCTCACGGAGCCTCTAGTCGCTGTCAGATTTCGTTTTTCAAGCGGCGCCCCGCGGGGCGCCGCTTGTCCTTCGTTAGAGCGTAGGACCGCCAGTCCGTTTGGACGGCGGCGTCAGCTCGACGCCAGGGCGTCGGACGCGGACAGGACGGGCGCGGCCAGTCGACCCTCGCGTTCGGCAATGCGCCTGAAGGTCGCGAGCGCCTGCCCGACAACTTGATCCATGTTGTAGTACCGATACGTCGCCAGCCTGCCGACGAACGAGACATTGGGGGTCTCAAGCGCGAGCGCCTCATAGCGCTTGAACAGGGCCTGGTTCTCCGGCCGCGGCACAGGATAGTAGGGATCGCCGTCGGCGCGCGGGATCTCGTAGGTGATCGTGGTTCGTGGCGACACCTGTCCGGTCAGGTGCTTGTACTCGCTGATACGCGTGTAGGGCGTCGCCTCGTCGGGGTAGTTCACCGTTCCCACCGATTGGAACTGCTCCATGTCCAGGGTCTCGTGACGGAACTCAAGACTGCGGTAGGGCAGCTTCCCGAAACGGTTGTCGAAGTACTCGTCGATCGGCCCGGTGAAGATCAGGTGGTCGAAGCTCACGTCCTCACGCACCTCGTCGAACTCGACGCCCGTCTGGATAGTGATCCCAGGCTGGTCAAGCATCGTCTCGAACATCGCCGTGTAGCCGGCCGCGGGCATCGCCTGGAAGCGGTCCGTAAAGTAACGGTCGTCCAGGTTGGTGCGGGTCGGCACGCGCGCGGTGACCGATTTGTCCAGTTCCGACGGGTCCATGCCCCACTGCTTGCGCGTGTAGCCCCGGAAGAACGTTTCATAGAGTTCGCGGCCGACTTGCGAGACCACGACGTCCTCGGAGGTCTGGATGCGCTGGACGGGCTCTGCCCGGCTCTTGAGATAGGCCGCCGCCTCATCGTCCGATCGCAGGTCGAGGCTGTAAAGCGCGTTCAGTGTCGTGCGGTTGATCGGGATTGGCACCAACAGGCCGTCCTTCACGCTGGCCAGCACCCGATGCTCGTAGGGGCGCCATGCTGTGAACTGCGAGAGGTGGGCGAAGATCTCCTCGGAGTTCGTGTGGAAAATGTGCGGGCCGTAGCGGTGCATGAGGACGCCGCCAGCGTCCTTCTCGTCGAAGGCGTTCCCCCCCACATGCGGGCGGCGATCAACGAGGAGGACCCGCTTGCCCAGCTGGGTGGTCAGCCGCTCGGCCAGGACGGAGCCGGCGAAGCCGGCGCCCACGATCAGATAGTCGAAGGCCTTGCGTCGGCCCGCCGGGCGCACGACGGGCGCGAACAGGAGCCGGCCGGCGGCGGCGCGGGATAGCTGCACCTTGGCGATCTGTTGCTGCATGCGCTCGAACGTCTGGTCCCACGACATTGAGGCCAGCACCGCGTCGGCTTCTTGCAGCCACGCGCCACGCAGGCTGCTCAATTTGAGCGCAGCCGCGCACGCCTCGACAAACGCCGCAGGCGTGCTCGCGACCTTCACGCCCTCGAGGTCGCCATAGTGACGAATTACGTCACAGATCGGTGTCGACACCACGGGCCGCCCACCGGCCAGGTACTCCGGGGTTTTGGTCGGACTGATGAAGCGGGTCGCCTCATTGATCGCGAACGGCATGAGCGCCACGTCCCATCCACGGAGGTAGGCGGGGAGTTGCTCGTAGGTCTTGCCGCCCAGGTAGTGGAGGTTGGGCCGCCGCGGAAGGTCGGCCGGGTCGATCTTCACGACCGGGCCGACGATCACGAGGCTCCAGTCAGGCCTGGCGTCTGCGATCGCAGCGAGCAGGTTCAGATCCATGCGCTCGTCCACCACGCCATAGAATCCGAGACGGGGTCCGGGTATCGCGGCCTGGTCTGCGGGAGGAGGCTGCTGGGTCCGGGCCGTGGCGAAATGGCTGCGATCGACGCTGGACGGAAACGGGTGGATGTTGGCGTGCTTGTCGCGCTTGGCTTCCCACAGACTGTACCCGCCCGTGAACACCACGTCGGATACCGCAAGGAGTTCGACCTCTAGCCCCACCAGCTCGGCCGGCGCGAACTTGAAATTCGCGAGCTCGTCCATGCAGTCATAGACCGTGCAGGTCGCGTTCAAATGCCGCGAAAACGGCAGCATCATGGGCGTGTAGTACCAGCGGACAAGGTGGCCCTGCGCCGTTCCGAGGATCCGATCGAGCATGCCGCGCAGGACCGAGTCGCGGGCGCCTCCCAGGTCCTCCGGCGTGAGCCGGGGCGTCGCGATGACAACCCCTGAGTCCTGACAGATGCGGATCAGCAATTCGGAAGCCTCGCCCGCCGCGGCGGGCACAGGTTCCTCCCAGTAGATCACCCGGCGGTCCCGGGCGAAGCGCGACATCAAGTGCTGCGGCCGCTGGAAGACGAAATCCCAGCGCAGGTGCGAGAAGCAGATCAACGTGGCCCGCTGTCGAGGGACACCCCCGTTCGTCAGGGGGGAGCCGAGCGCTTTCGCTATCTTGGGCGTGAACTGTCTATTCAAGTGAGGTCCCTCGAGCTGGGCTTGGTGAAGTCGCGGATCTGCGTCGGCGAAGAGGGATGAGACACCGTAGGGTGCGGTCTGAGATCTTTCGCGGGCGGGGCATGCCGGGCGTTCCCTAAGCTGCGAATTGCGAACGGAGTTCCGGCTGCCGCTGGCGGCGCCCGGCGCCGTAGGCCGGCTGCGATTCCCAGCGCACGGCGTCGGTGACGATGCGGTCGAGCGCCGAGCATGTCGCCCGCCAGCCGAGCAGGGTCTGAGCCCGGGCCGGGTTCGCCACCAGGCTGGCCGGATCTCCTGTCCGTCGCGGCCCCTGAACAGTCGGGACGGGCGAGCCGACGGCCGCGCCGACCGTCCTGATCACGTCTCGTACGGAGCAGCCAAACCCGGTGCCGACATTGATGGCCTCGAAGGCGCCGGGCGCCAGCGCCGCGCGGACGGCGGCCACATGCGCAGCGGCCAGATCGGTCACATGGATGTAGTCGCGCAAGCAGGTGCCGTCGGGCGTGTCGAAGTCATCGCCGAAAATTGTCAGCGCGGGGCCGTCGCCCATGGCCGCGGCGATCGCGAGGGGAAGTAGGTGCGTCTCCGGTTCATGGGCTTCGCCGATAAGGCCGCTCGGATCCGCTCCGGCGGCGTTGAAGTAGCGAAGCACCACCGCGCTCAGGCCGTAGGCGCGGCAATGAGCCTGGATCAACCGCTCCCCCGCCAACTTGGTGTCCCCATAGGGGCTGGCGGGATCCTTCGCCGCGGTCTCAGGAATCGTCTCGAGGGCCGTGCGCCCCGCGCTTCCGTAGACAGCGGCGCTGGATGAGAACACCAAGCGCGGCACGCGCCGCGCGGCTAGCGCCGACAGCAGTCGGCCCGTGCCGGTCACGTTGACGTCCCAGAAGAGGTCGGGGCGGGTCACGGACCGCCCGACCTCGATCAGACCGGCGAAATGTACGACCGCGGCCACAGGGTAGGCGTCCAGGGCGGCGGCCACGGCGTCGGCATCGCGAATGTCGCCGTGGCAGAACGGCCCCCAACGCACGGCTTCCCGGAACCCGGAACTGAGGTTGTCGAATACGACGGGAAGAAAATTGGCTTCGGCGAGGGCCTTGGCGGTGTGAGCGCCGATGTAGCCCGCACCACCAGTTACCAATACGACGGGTCTGCCGGAATCCATGAACGTGACAAGGCGGTCCAAGCCTCTCCGTTCCAGCTCCTAACAATGGATAGGCCGTGGAACGCGAACCGCTTTCCGGTTCTTGCTTGCCCAGTTTACGGGAAGGCTATGCCATGACGGAGCTGGAGCTCTGGGGCGGTCACGAGTGTACCGTGAACCGGGTCGGCGATCGGTTCTACGATCAGACCGTGGCGTCAGGCCATGCACATCGGATCGACGACCTGGACCGCTTCGCGAAGCTTGGCCTAAAGACGCTTCGATACCCGGTGCTGTGGGAACGAGTCGCGCCCGAGACGCCGGAAACATGCGATTGGCGTTGGACAGATGTCCGGCTTGCGCGCCTGCGCGAGCTACAGGTACGCCCGATCGCCGGCCTCCTGCATCACGGAAGCGGCCCCCGTTACACCAGCCTGTCCGACGAGGGATTTGCGCCGGCTTTCGCCCGCTTTGCGCGTGCTGCGGCGGAGCGTTATCCCTGGATCACGGACTGGACCCCGATCAACGAGCCTTTGACCACGGCGCGCTTTTCCGCGCTCTACGGGCACTGGTATCCGCACAGACGAGACGAGCGCGCTTTCTGGGCCGCCGTGCTGAACCAGATTGAGGCCGTGGGATTGGCAATGCGCGAGATCCGTGCGGTCAATCCCGAGGCCCAACTCATCCAAACCGAAGACCTGGGTCGCACCTACGCCACGCGCGCGATGGCGCACCAGGCTGACTTCGACAACGCCCGACGCTGGATGACCTGGGACCTGCTCTGCGGACGGGTGACGGCGGATCACCCGCTTTGGAGTCGCCTCGACGGGTTCGGTTTCGGAGACCGGCTTCGTCGCCTGCACGAGGCCCCCTGTCCGCCTAACGTCATTGGTGTGAACCACTACCTCACCAGTGATCGCTTCCTTGACCACCGCGCCGCAGCCTACCCCCCGGAACGGCAGGGCGGGAACGGCTTCATGGCGTTCGCCGACGTGGAAGCGATCCGCGTCACCGCGCCCGCGCCCGCCGGCCTAGAGGGTGTCCTGGATGAAGCCTGGCGACGCTACGGGCGACCGCTGGCGGTGACCGAAGCTCACAACGGCTGCACCCGGGAAGAGCAGGTGCGTTGGTTGCGGGAAGCGTGGGACGTGGCGGAGCGCTTGCGGGCTCGGGGCGCCGACGTCCGCGCGGTGACCGCCTGGGCGCTGCTGGGGTCCCACAACTGGAATGGCCTCCTGACCCGCGAGGGCGGACACTATGAGCCCGGGGCGTTCGACGTCACCGGACCCACACCCCGGGCCACGGCCTTGGCCGGCGAGATTAAGCGGCTCGCAACGGGTCGAGGATCCCGACATCCCGCCACCGAGGGCCCTGGATGGTGGCGCCGGGACGTTCGGTTCGAGTTCAAGCCGGTGTTCCGCTGGCCGGTCACGCCCGAGGCGCGACCGTCGTGGCGGAACACCCCGAGCGGCGAGCGGCCACTGCTCATCACCGGCGCCACCGGTACGCTTGGCCGGGCGATCGCCCGCGCCTGCGAGTGGCGTGGCATCGCCTATAAGTTGACGACCAGGGCCGAACTCTCGCTCGACGACGCCGGGTCAATCGCGCGCGCCCTCGACGACAGCCGCGCGTGGGGCGTCGTCAATGCGGCGGGCTGGGTGCGCGTCGATGAAGCGCAATCCCAGCCGGCGGCGTGCTTTGCAGCGAACCACCTTGGCGCGGTTCGGCTCGCGCGCGCGTGTGCCGAGCGCCGTCTTCCCTTCGTCGGATTCTCCTCGGATCTGGTCTTCAACGGCGCGAAGGGCAGCCCCTATGTCGAGCGCGACGCGCCCACGCCGCTCAACGTCTATGGCACGAGCAAAATGCGCGCGGAGCGCGAGATCCTTGCAGGCGGCGGATCTCCCCTGATAATCCGCACGGCCGCGTTCTTTTCACCCTACGATCCGCACAATTTCGCGGCCCATGTGCAGCGGACGCTCGGTGAGGGGCGGCGTCTCGATGCGCCGGACGTTACGATTACCCCGACCTATGTGCCGGACCTTGTGGACCGCACGCTCGATCTCCTGATCGATGGCTGCCAGGGCCTTCGCCATGTGGTCAATGACGGAGTCGTGTCTTGGGCGGAGTTCGCTCGCCGCCTGGCGCGCGCCATGGACCTCGATGCCGATTTGGTGGACGAGCGCCCGGCCGCATATTTCGACTGGCCGGCCGTCCGGCCCCCGAACGCCGCCATGACGAGCGAGCTCCAGGGTCCGCTTCCTTCCCTCGATGATGCTATCGCCCGGTTCGCGGCGTTGGCGCATGTGGAGGACCTTACCCCCGATACGCTCCCGCCTCCGGCCGTGGCGACGACCGCACCCTTCCAACGGGTGCGACGACGCTGAGGGCCGATCAGGGTAGCGCGCGCGCCGCCGCAACCGCCCGAGCGGCCTTTGCAGCGGTGTCCTCCGGGGTCTGTCCCGGGCGGTAGAGTTCGCCGCCCAGGCCGAAGGCGCGCGCGCCTGCCGCCCACCAGTCGGCTAAACTGTCCGGACCGACGCCCCCGACAGCCCATATGGTCGCCTCCGGCGGAAGAACCGCGGTCAGCTGTCGCAGATGGCTGGCCCCGTAGGTGCTCGCGGGGAACAGCTTCAGATGGCGCGCGCCGGCCTCGCAGGCGGCGAAGGCTTCGGTCGCGGTGGCGAAGCCCGGGGCCGGGTCAAGCCTCAGCTGGACCGCGCGGCTGATCACGTCCGCACTTGTGTTCGGCGAGACGATGATGCGACCGCCAGCGGCGGCGACGGCCTCGACCTGTCGCGGTGTGAGCACCGTGCCCGCCCCGACGGCCATGCGGGTCCCGAAGACGTCCGCGATGCGGCGTATGCTCTCCAGGGGGTTTGGCGAGTTGAGGGGCACCTCAACGCCGCGCACGCCCGCGTCATAGAGCGCCTCGACGTGCGGCACGGTCTCCTCCAGGCCGATGCCGCGCAGGATGGCGACCAGCGGACATTCGGCGAGGGCGGCTTCGAGCTTCATCGCAGGCTCCGGGCGCGGTGCAAGGCGCTGAGACCAGCCACCGCGGCGGCTTCGCCGTCAAAGATCTCCGAGTCCACGCCCTGCAACTCCAGGGCGCGCGCGTAGAGGCCGCAGAGCCGGGGGTCGCCCAGCAAGGCGACCGTCGCGCCAGAGGTCTCGCCGAGCAGGCGGGGCGTCGCCGCCACGTCCGCGCCCACGAGCAGTCCGGACAGATAGCTCGCTGTCGTTGCGGCAGGGCGACCCAGCCCGACCACACGCGACCGCGCCGTGAACAGACGCGCGGCAAGCGCATCGCCCCGACCGGCCGCGGCCACGCCTTCGTCGAACGCGACCGGATCGTCCGGCGGCGTCGAGGTGCGCAGCACACCGTGCTGGCGCAGCAGCGCGAAGAGCTCGCCTGTCATCGCGGTGACGAACCCGGTCAGTCGGCCGTCCTCCACCTGCATCCACTTCGCATGGGTCCCCGGATGGCAGACCAGGCGGCGGCCCACCGCCCGGTCGGGCGCCCCGGCCAGCCAGCCGAACAACTGGGTCTCCTCGCCGCGCATGACGTCACCTTGGCCGTTGAAGCCAGGGGCGCAAACGCCGGGAACGATGCGGACCAAGCCGTCGGTGTCGTCGACCGTCGCCAATTGGGCCGCGAGGTCGTCGAGGCCTGCCGGCAACTCGACGTAGGGCGCGGCCGTCCAGCCGAGCGTGGATCCGATCATGCCGCAGAGCAGGGCAGGCGTGCGGGCTCCCCCAAGCGCCGGTAGGACGTCCTCACGGAAGCGGCGGGGCGCTTCCCCCGCCTTGAGCCGCCCCACGCCGAAGGGGAACACCCGCGCCGTCAGGATTCTTCCGGCGTCATCAAGCGCCCAAGCCCGCAGATTGGTGGTGCCCCAGTCGCAGGCGATGAGCGACGCGGCGGCTGTCACGTTCGCCCCGCATCGACCACTAGGTTCTGCCCAGTGATCATCCGAGCGTCATCGGAGGCGAGGAAGAGCGCGGCGCGCGCGATATCATCGGGCGTCAACCGACCCGGCAGGGCGACCTTGCTGGCCCAATCGGCTTCGGCCTCCGGCGTCAGCCAGAGAGCGAGCTGCCGTTCGGTGACGACCCACCCTGGAGACAGGGCGTTGACACGGATCCGGTCGGGTCCCCATTCGCGAGCCAAGCCCTTGGACAGTGCATTGATCGCGCCCTTGGCCGCGACGTAGGTGGCGAGGTGGGCTGGTCCCAGCAGGGCGTTGATCGAGCTGACGTTGATGATCGCGCCGCCCCCCGCGGCCTGCATCATCGGGTAGACGGCGACGGCTGCGACAAAGGCCGGGTCGAGGTTGACAGCCAGGCCGGTTCGCCACGCTTCCACGCTGGTGTCGACAGCATCACGGCGGGTGTCGTCGGCGACGTTGTTGATCAGAACGGAGATGGGTCCCAGCGCCGCGGCGGCGGCGGCCACCTGATGCTCGAGGTCATGCGCGTTCGTCACGTCGCAACGCCCGAACCAGCTGCCGGCCAGCTCGCGGGTCAACGCCTGGCCCGCGTCTGCCTGACGGTCCACGAAGGCGACCCGAGAGCCCTGGGCATGAAACTGCCGGACAAAGCTGGCGCCGATGCCGGTGGCGCCGCCCGTAACGAACACCACTCGATCCTTCAGGCTGGGGTGCGCTGCAAACGTCATCAATGAGATTCACGCGTGACGTCGGAGGTGGACTTGCCCACCAGGAAGTCGAGGTCGGCCCCGCGGTCGGCTTGCAGCACCGTGTCGATGTAGAGCCGGTACCAGCCGCGCGTGAACGCCGTGGGTTGGCGGACGGCCTCCCGGGCTTGGCGGCGAAGCGCCAATTCCGCATCGTCCACGAGAAGGTCGAGCGTCCGCCCCGGGCCGTCCAGCACGATCTCGTCGCCATCCAGAACCAGACCAAGGACGCCTCCAGCCTCGGCCTCGGGCGAGACGTGTAGGATCACCGTCCCATAGGCGGTGCCGCTCATGCGGGCGTCCGAGATGCGGACCATGTCGCGCACGCCTTGCTGTAGCAGCTTGGGTGGCAGGGCCATATTGCCGACCTCGGGCATGCCAGGATAACCCTTTGGGCCGCAGCCCTTGAGCACCAGGATGGAGGTCTCGTCGACTATTAGGTCAGGATCGTCGATGCGGGCGTGATAGTCCTCGATGGTCTCGAAGACGACCGCGCGGCCGCGATGGGTGAGGAGGTCCGACGTCGCCGCGCTCGGCTTGAGGATCGCACCGTCCGGGCACAGGTTGCCGCGCAGGACCCAGACGCCAGACGACGGTCCGAAGGGCGCCTGACGCGTGGCGATGACGTCGCGGTTCCAGACCTCAGCGCTCGCAGCGATCTCGCCCTGAGTGTGGCCACTGACCGTCACCGCTTGGCGTCGGAAAACCGCGCCCAGCTCCTTCATCACGGCGGGGCAACCACCCGCGTAGCAGAAGTCCTCCATCAGGTACTTGCCGGACGGCATCAGATTGACCAGCAGGGGGCTCTCGCGGCCGATACGGTCGAAATCCTCTAGGACCAGGTCCACGCCGACGCGCCCCGCCAGCGCCAGCAAATGCACCACGGCGTTCGTGGAGCCGCCGATCGCGGCGTGCATGAGGATGGCGTTCTCGAACGCCTCCCGGGTCAGGATGTCCGAGGGTTTAATGTCGTCCTTCACCAACTGGACGATCCGGGCGCCCGTCAGATGCGCCAGCACCTTGCGCCGCGAGTCCACGCCCGGCAGTGCGGCGTTGTTGGGCAGGCTCATGCCCAGAGCCTCGACCAGGCTGGCCATGGTCGAGGCCGTGCCCATGGTATTGCAGACCCCCGCGCTGCGGCTCATGCCAGACTCCGCCGACATGAAGTCTCTGAGGGTCATCTCCCCAGCTCGCACAGCTTCGGAAAAGCGCCACACGTCGGTCCCTGACCCGATGTCTCGGCCCTGGAACTTCCCGTTCAGCATCGGACCGGAGGACACCACCATGGCCGGCAGGTCTGCGCTTGCGGCTCCCATCAGCTGCCCTGGTGTGGTCTTGTCGCACCCGCCCAGCAGAACCACGCCGTCGATGGGATTGGCGCGGATCGACTCCTCCACCTCCATGGCCAGAAGGTTGCGGAACAGCATTGCGGTCGGCCGCATCTGCGTTTCCGGCAGCGACATGGCTGGGAACTCGATCGGCACCCCGCCCGCCTCCCAGACGCCTCGCTTCACGTACTCGGCGAGATCACGCAGGTGGACTTGGCAGGTGACCAGTTCCGACCATGTGTTGCAGATTCCGATGATCGGCCGGCCGTCGAAGACATGGTCAGGAAGGCCCGTTCCCTTGATCCAGCTGCGGTGGATGAAACCGTCGCGGTCGAGCTTGCCGTAGCTCTTCCAGCTGCGCGGCGTGCTGTCGGCCATGCGCCAACCTCTGGTTCTCAACTCCCGCGCTAAACCCGCCAGCCGGCCGATGGTTCATCCCGCAAACAATGGTATGTGCAGGCCGGGAATTCCGGGTTCGAAGGCGAACAGGGCGCCCGCGAGGGGTTGACGCGTTCGGGCGACGTCCGTCAGGCCCTGCCAGGCGCTGGTGATATAGAGGGTCGCCAGGTCCGGACCTCCGAACGCGCAGGCTGTCGGCTGTTCGACCGGAAGATGGATCAATCGGTCCAAGGTCCCGTCAGGTCTATAGCGCACCAGCCGGCCGCCACCCCATTCCGCATTCCAAAGCCCGCCTTCGCGATCCGTCGCGGCGCCATCGGGCTCGGCGGCGCCTTGGGTTCGGGCGAAGATCCTACGGCGGGTCAAGTCCGCCGTGTCGTAGGCGAACAGCGTCTGCTGCTTGGAATCCGCCAGGTACAGCGTCCCGCCATCGGGACTGAAGGCCGTGGCGTTGGCGATGTGGATGCCGCCTAGAGTCTCAACCGTCTCTAGGTCCGGCCCGGTGACATGAACCGAACCCGGCTGGCGTCCGCCGTTGTCGTCCATCGTGCTCCACCAGAATCGGCCGCGCTGATCGGTCTTGCCGTCGTTGGTGCGAAACCCCGGTGGGAAGGTCATCGGGCGGACCAGATCGACAGCCTTGGAGGCCGGGTCGTAGGTCGCCAATCCCGCGTCGGTGGCCATCAGCAAGCCGCCCCTGGCTCTGGCGGCCGCCGCACTGGCGCGGAAGGGCAGGGCCTGTTCGCTGCAGGTCCCGTCGTGGTCCAGCCAGTGGAGCCGACGACCCTGGATGTCGAACCAATAGAGGCGATCTTCGGCGGCGTTCCAGCAAGGGCCCTCGCCGAGCCGGTCCTGGGCCTCCACCACAAGTCGCACCGGCATCGAAAGGTCCCTTGCGACAATATGCCAGCGCGAGGGTGCGACAACTCGCCAGCCAATGTTTTAGTTCCGTTCAGGATCCCCGCGGCAATACTCTTCGCGAAGATTCGGGAGGGGTCCCAATGCTGTCGAGCTATTCTGATGTGTTCGCCATCGAGCACGATCGTCAACACCACGAGATTATCGAGCCCGGCGACCTAGTACGGACAGGCGTCAACCTCTTTCCGCATTTTCGCGTAGTCGCGGTGCACGGCGACAAGGCCTGGGTGCGAAACGTCGCCAACGGCGCCGACAGCCTCGCGCTCGTGTCACGCTGTCGAAAAGTCAGCGACCAAGCCCTGATGGCCGCGGAGTAAAGATCGCGCGTCGCGACTGAACCGGTCGCTGGGTCCAGAGTTCTATCCCGATATCCGTCGTAGGCGGCGGAGCGGGAGGACGCGCCATTTCAGCCTTCATGTTCGCCACGGGAATCGAGAACTCGATACCTCGTATCCAGAACGGCCGGATCCGCGTGGACCAGATGGAGGCCTGCGGCCACTATCGTCAGTGGTCTCGAGACTTCGACCTGGTGGAGGACCTGGGGCTCGGGTACCTCCGGTACGGCCCGCCGCTCCACACCACCCTATTGGGCCCAGGTCGCTACGATTGGGAATTCGCGGATGTGACGTTCGCGGATCTCAAGCGGCGCAACATCATCCCCATCGTCGATCTCTGCCATTTCGGCGTGCCGGACTGGCTGGGCGACTTCCAGAATCCCGACTTTCCGGAGCAGTTTCGGCGCTACGCCGGGGCGTTCGCCCGGCGGTTTCCCTGGGTGCAGCTCTACACGCCGGTCAACGAGATGTTCATCTGCGCCCAATTCTCGGCGAAGTATGGCTGGTGGAACGAGCAAGGCTCCACGGATCGCACCTTCGTCACCGCGCTCAAGCACATCGTGAAGGCGAACGTTCTGGCGATGCAGGAGATTCTTGCCGCTCGGCCGGACGCCATCTTCATTCAGAGCGAGTCCTCGGAGTATTTCCATGCCGAGAACCCCGCCGCGATAAAGCCGGCCGAGGTCGAAAACTCGAAGCGGTTCCTGTCGCTGGACCTGAACTATGGCCACAGAGTCGATTCGGAGATGTACGAGTACCTGCTCGACAACGGCATGACGCAGGCGGAGTACCACTTCTTCCTGGGTAACTCGCTTCGTCACCACTGCATCCTCGGCAACGACTACTACTGGACCAACGAGCATCGGGTGGCGGCCGACGGCGGCACCCGGGCCTCTGGCGAGATCTTCGGCTATTCGGAGATCACCCGGCAGTATTACGCCCGCTACCGTCTCCCGGTGATGCACACCGAAACCAACAGTGCGGAGGGGCCCAATGGGGACGAGGCGGTCAACTGGCTCTGGAAGGAATGGGCCAACGTCCTTCGGGTGCGCAATGACGGCGTCCCCACGGTCGGGTTCACCTGGTACTCGCTGACCGATCAGGTGGACTGGGACGTCGGCTTGCGGGAGCAGAACAATCGCATCCATCCCGTGGGCCTCTACGACATGAACCGCGAGATCCGGCCCGTGGGCCGCTCGTACAAGCAACTGATCCGCGACTGGGGCGAGGTGCTGCCGACGCAGAGCATCTGCCTCTCCGTCCCCGTGGTCCCGCCCGCCGAGTTCGACGAGCGATCGTCCGCAAGGCGCCGAGACGACGCCCGCCGGCTGAGGTCGGTGGAACTGAGCAACGGCGCGGAACAGATCGACTGAGAATGGTCGAGCCGATCCGCATCGGCGGCTCCCCCCTGGTGGTCTTGCGGGCCCCCGCCCGCGCCGATCGCCCCGCGTTCATTGAAGCCACTGTCGCGCCGGGCCGTGGCTTCATGCTTCTGCAGGCAAAGCTTGCGCTGCCTTCGGGCCACGTTGTCGATGTCCTTGAGGCGCCCGCTCCCAATGAGGCCGCAGAGGCGCTGAACGGTGGCGAGGCGGACTTCGCCGGCAACGCGGCCTTCGCCTTCGGGGGCGCCCTGCTCGCGCCCTTCGCCAACCGCATTCGCGGACGGCCGCTGGCGTCGTCGCGGGAGATCGAGACCCTGATCGACGGGATGCCGGCTCGCCTTCCGCGCAACTGGGGAGGTCGCGCCCCGGGCGCGGAAACCTACGCCATGCACGGCCTTATCCTGATGGCGCCGGTGACCTTCATCCAGACGACGCCAGGTTCGGTGGTTGGCCGGCTCTCCGCCGACAGCTTCGCGGGGCGCTGGCCGGGGCGGGCGGATATGTCTTTCGCCTGGAGCCTTGCCGGGGGCGCATTGAGGCTGCGGGTCGACGCGATCAGTCGAGGCCCGGATGACCTACCAATAGGCCTGGGCTGGCACCCTTACTTCCGGATCCCGAGCGGACAGCGCGGCCAGGCGCGGCTTCGCGTGCCGGCGGCGCGACGGGTGGCGGTCAACAACTACGACGAGGTCCTGCCGACCGGCGAGTTGCTCGACCTCACGGACACGCCTCATGACTTCCGGAGCCGCGGAGGGAAGGCGCTCGGCGACATCTACCTCGATGATTGCTTCACGGATCTGAAGGCTGTGCGAGGCGTGGCGACGGCGGAACTGTTTGACCCCGAAGCGGGCCTGGTCCTCGGCGTCGCCGCTCGGGCGCCGCCGGTCCGGGCGATTCAGATCTACGCGCCTCCAGACAAGGCCTTTGTCGTGATCGAGCCTCAGTTCAATCTCGCGGATCCCTACGGCGCCCAGTGGCCGCCAGGGCAGGAGACTGGGATGTTGCGCCTGCCGCCGGGAAGCTCGGCTCGGTACGACGTCCGCGTGACCGCACGACGTCTCGAACAGCAATAGCTATATCGCCAAACAAGGGGAGCGCGCGGGACGTCGTGGCGCCAATCGTCAATCTGCGCTTCCGCGTTGCGCCGGCCCCCTGACCTTCGAGACGCCGCACAGCGCCGCATCGGTCAAGACCCGTATGACGCAGGCCGCCGCGATCGCGCGCGTGGGGGCCTCGCCCCTGCGGCTCGACCCCTTGGACGTGACGGCGCGCCATGTCCAACCCTCGGGCCCAGGACGAATGTCGAACGAAAACGCGTGGATATCGGACACTGGACCAACCTTCGTATGGCCGCAGCTAACGAACGCCGCCCGCGGGCGTTCCTCGCCGCCTCAATTGACCGTGCGGGGGCTGGGTTGCGGCGAGCACCTTCACATAAGACAGCCCCGCGAACCGCGCGCCCAGCCCATCGTTGAGCCCCCGTCGAACTCGGGAGCGGGTCATGGATCGGGATATGGACCTAAAGGGATGCGAGGGGCTCCAGAGCTGGTCCGCGCCCCGGACGGAGGAGCCCCGCGGGCGTCCGATGCGGCTGTTGGCGGTGAACGCCTATCGCGGACCGCATCTCTACAGCGCGACCCCGATGATCCGGCTGCAGCTGGATCTGGCGGACCTGGAATCGTTTCCGACCGATCGGTTGCCGGGTTTCGTCCACCGGCTGGGTTCGCTGCTGCCCGGCCTCCTCCATCACGGGTGCGGCAATCGAGACGCAGGCGGGTTCGCACGTCGGCTGACGGACGGCACCTGGCTCGGCCATGTCACGGAACATGTGGCGCTGGAGCTGCAGACCCTGGCCGGCCACCCCGTGGCGCGCGGCAAGACTCGGGCCCAGAAGGATCGCCCCGGGGTCTACAATGTGATGTTCGCCTACCAGGATGAGGCGGTGGGGCGGCTAGCCGGCGAAATGGCGCTCCGCCTGGTGGACAGCCTGCTTCCAGCGGGCTTGCGGGGGGTCACGGGTCTCCCTCCAGCGGCCGGGCCCTTCATACTGGAGGCGGCGCAAGCCACGCTTGCCGCCGCTGTCCGCCGCGCCGCGCTGGGACCGACGACGGCCGCCCTGGTGGAGGCTGCCCGGCGGCGGGGAATTCCGGTCGCACGCTTGAACGAACAAAGCCTCGTGCGGTTGGGCTGGGGCTCGCGGCAGCAACTTATCCGCGCCTCGGTGACGGGGGGCACGTCCCTGATGGCGGCGGAAGCCGCGGGGGACAAGGCTTTTGCCAAGCGCCTGCTCGCCGAGGCCGGTATCCCGGTTCCCCGCGGCGAGGTCGTGCGTACGGCTGACGCGGCCGCCGCCGCGGCGGCGCGGATCGACGGGCCCGTGGTCACCAAGCCGCTGGACGGCAACCATGGGCGGGGCGTGAACCTCAATCTGCGCGATCCCGATGCCGTCGCCTGGGGTTTCCAACAGGCCGCCCAGCACGGTCGCCGGGTGATCGTCGAAGAGCAGTATGAGGGGCGCGATTACAGAATTCTCGTGGTCGACCGAAAGGTCGTCGCCGTGGCCGAGAGGCGGCCAGCCGCCGTCGTGGGCGATGGCCGCCAGACGATCGCCGAGCTGGTGGAGACGGTGAACCGCGATCCTCGACGCGGCCAGGGTCACGAGGCGGTGATGACGCGCATCACCCTCGACGACCATGCCCGCGCCCATCTCGCCGGCCAAGGCCTGACGGTCGACACCGTGCCAGCGCAGGGCGCCGAGGTGATCCTGCGCACCACGGCCAACCTGTCGACCGGCGGCCTCGCGATAGATCGGACCGATGAGATCCATCCCGACAACGCCGCCATCGCCCGGCGCGCCGCCGCGATCATCGGTCTCGACGTTGCCGGCATCGACTTCCTGGCGCCGGACATTGCGCGCTCGGTCCGGGAGACAGGCGGCGGCATCGTTGAGGTCAATGCGGCGCCGGGTTTCCGGATGCATCTGGCGCCGTCGATCGGCGCGGGCCGCGACGTCGCGGGCCCCGTCATAGACATGCTCTTCCCGAAAGGGCGTCCCGCCCGAATTCCGGTGGTGGCCATCACCGGCACCAACGGAAAGTCGACCACCGTGCGGATGGTCGAGCAGATCCTCGCACGTCGAGGCTCCACGGTCGGCTTCACCACCACCTCAGGTGTCTATATCGGCGCCGAGCGGATTCTGAAGGCCGACGCCAGCGGTCCAGTAAGCGCCCGGATGGTCCTGGCCGACCCGACCGTCGAGGTGGCTGTGCTTGAGACGGCGCGGGGCGGCATCCTGCGCGAAGGCCTTGGGTTCGACCGCTGCGACGTGGGGTGCGTGCTCAACATCAGCGACGACCACTTGGGCCTGAAAGGCGTGGTCACTCTGGAAGACCTCGCGGCCGTAAAGTCGGTGGTGACGGAGTCCGTGTCGCGACGCGGGGTCAGCGTTCTCAACGCCGACGATCCGCTCACCCGCCGCATGGCGCGTCACGCGGGCGGACGGATCGGCTACTTCTCGATGCAGGATGACGCGGAATGTCGGGCTTTCGTCGCGGCGCATGTGGCGCAAGGCGGGCTGGCGGCCGTTCTGGAGCGCACATCAGCTGGTGAGCAGTTGGTGCTTCTGGACGGCCCCCGGCAGATGCGCGTGGCGCTGGTGTGCGCTGTGCCCTCGACGTTGGCAGGGCAGGCGCGCTTCAACATCGCCAATGCGCTGGCGGCGATCCTCATCGCTTACGGACTGGGAACTCCAGTGGATACCATCGCTGCGGGGCTGGGGGCCTTCCAATCGTCGTTCGCCGACAATCCAGGCCGACTGAACGTCCACGACGCCCACGGCTTCCGCGTCATCGTCGACTACGCCCATAATCCGGCCGGCATCGCTGCGCTCGGGAAGCTGGTGCGCAGCCTGCGGCCCAGCCATGGACGCGCCATCGGCTGCGTCAGTATTCCCGGTGACCGGAGGGACGGCGACATCTTGGCCATGGGCGCGGCGGCCGCGGAGCTCTTTGACGACATCGTCTTCCGCGAAAAGCCGGATGGTCGCGGGCGCAGACCGGGGGAGGTCATCGGGCTGCTGCGGCAAGGCGCGCTGGAGGCCGGTTGTTCCCCCGCGCGCATCCAGGGGCTGCCTCTGGAAACCGACGCCATCGCCGCCTGTCTCGAGCGTGCGCGTGCCGGTGACCTCGTGGTGCTGCTGCCCACCGACGTCGAGGCTGCGTGGGCGCAGGTGCTCGCCTTCCAGTCGGGAGTGCGTTCGGATGCGTGAGCGCTGGACGATCATGGTGCACGGGGGCGCGCGAACGATTCCGCCGGCGGCGGAGGCGGCCCATCGAGCCGGCTGTCTCGCGGCGGTGGAAGCCGGCGCCGCGGTGCTGGAGGCCGGCGGCAGCGCCATCGCCGCGGTCGTCGCCGCGATCCGGGAGATGGAGGACGATCCCACCTTCAACGCTGGGCGCGGTGCAGTTCGCAATCGCGATGGCGATGTCGAGCTGGACGCCGCCATTATGGATGGGCGTACGCTGGACGTCGGCGCGGTCGCGGGCCTGCGCGGCTACGCCAACCCCATCGACGTAGCGGCCGCTCTTTTGCGGGATAACGCCGTCTTGTTGGTCGGGGCGGGAGCCGACGCGTTCGCCGCCGAGATCGGCGCGGTTCGTTCCGGGCCACCACTCGCGGCGCCCGCCGGGGCAGTGGGTTGCGACACCGTGGGATGCGTCGCGTACGACCAACATGGGGGCTTGGCGTCCGGGCTCTCTACTGGCGGCCTGGAGGGCGTCCGTCCGGGCCGGGTCGGTGACACGCCGATTGCAGGAGCCGGCTTTTATGCCGAGGCCGCCGTCGGCGCGGCGGCGTTCTCCGGCGACGGGGAGGCGATCGCGCGGCTGGCCTTGGCTGGGCGCCTGATGCACCGTTTGCCGCAGCTGGGCGCCGCGCGCGCCGCCGCGCTGGCGATCGGCCAGATGGGCCGGGTGGGCGGCGAAGCAGGCTGCATCGTGCTGGACGCAAGCGGCACGCCCAGCTTCGCCCACAACAGCGACCATTTCGCCGTAGGCAGCGCTCGCCAAGGTGAGGGGCCGCGCGCCTTCCTCCATCAGAACGAATTCCACCAATGAACGACGCGACACCTGGGCCGCTGATAATCATCGGCGGTCACGAGGACAAAACCGGCGACCGGCTGATCTTGCGCGCGGTGGCCGAGCGCCTGCGGGGCGGGCGGCTGGTGCTCGCAACCATCGCGTCGCATCAACCGGACGGCTACCTCGAGAGCTACCGCGACGCCTTTGCGGGCCTGGAGGTCAGCGATCTCGTGGAGCTCTACGTCGACGAGCGCGGCGAGACACACGACAAAGAAAAACTCTCGCTGCTCGAGGGGGCGGCGGGCGTCTTCTTTTCCGGCGGCGACCAACTACGGATCGCCAGTCAGATCGGCGACACACCAATCGAGCAACGCATACGCGCCATACATCTTGCGGGCGGCGTCGTGGCTGGCACCTCGGCGGGCGCCTCAGCGATGAGCGAAACCATGCTGGTGGGCGGGGCCAGCAGCGAGAGCCATCGCATCGGGGATCTACGCATGGCCCCTGGCCTGGGCTTGATGCCCAACGCCATCATCGATCAACACTTTGCCGAACGCGGCCGCATCGGCCGGCTCCTCGGTGCGGTCGCGCACAACCCTCGAATCCTCGGCGTCGGCATCGACGAGGACACGGCGATCCTGGTCGAAGGCGATCGGTTCTCGGTGCTTGGGTCCGGCGCGGTCTATGTGGTCGACGCGGAGGACGTAACCCAGTCCAATATCGCCGAGGCCAAGTCCGCCAGCGCCCTGTCGCTGCACGATGTGCGCCTGCACGTCCTGGCGGCTGGAGACGGCTTCGACCTGGCGCAGCGTGCGCCGCTGGGAGCGAACCGCGCGGAAGCCCGTGCTCCTTTTCCTAAGGTCGACGCGTGACGACCGCCCCGACAGCGGCAATACGCTCGACGTCCCCATAGGCCTTGCTCGCGAGCTGGCCCCCGAAGATGTCCGGGTCGAGCTCGGCGTAGTCCAGGTTGAAGCGTTCCATATCCAGCTGGACTTCCAACGCCTCGCGAAGCGGATCGCGGCCGTCGACAATGGCGCTGCCGGTGTAAAGCACCATGCGGCCCGACGGCGCGAGGATGCGCGCGCCCGCTAGCGTCCACTGCAGCGACAGACGCGCGCCGTGCATGTCGCCCCCATCGCGATAGGTCCGCTCGCCATCGCCCGCGATGAATGGCGGGTTCGCCACCACGAGGTCGGCCGGCCCCTCGACGCCTTCCATGCCATCGGTGAGCATCAGCTCGGCGGTCACCCCCCGGCGGCGAGATTGATCTCGGCCAGGCGTAGGGCGGCCGGGTTCACATCGGCGCCGACAAGCCGTCGTGGCCGGTAGTGGCGGCCGATCACCGCGGCCCCAGCGCCGGAGCCGACGCCGACATCCACGGCGAGGCCGATCTCTCGACCATCGCAGGCCGCCTTCAGGAAGCGGGCGAAACGATAGGTGTCCGGCCCGAAGAACACAGCGTCCGCGTCTTTTGGCGGGAAGGCGGAATGCAAGAAGAGCTGGTCGTCTAGGCTCGACACCCGGACTTTGGCGCGCAGGCCGTCTTCGGTGTTGGCGACGGCGTCGGCGGTCCGAAGGGCGGCGAGCAGGTCAGGGTGTAGGAGATCTGGGTCGAAGGGTAGACTCCAGCCGAACACGTCCCGCAGATTCCGCGCGCGGGATTTATTCACGCGGCCAACCACACGGCGATGGGTGGCGGGTGTCGGGGTGACGAACGCGTAGCCCACGCTGCGCAAATGGGCGAGTACGGCGTGCAAGCCGGCTGCCCCGGCTGCGACGGGATTGGGATCAGCGTCGAGGATCATCGAGCGGCAACGCTCAGCCAGGCCGTTCGTTCGCCCGCCACACCGTTCCTCCCGGTTAATGTTCGCCGGGTTCGCGGAAGCGCCTCCCAAACCCGCGCGACTGCCGGCGTCACAGCCAGGGCGATCACGGCCGTGTTCTGCGGCCCGCCGTGGCGCGGCCACGGGCGATCCCGGGGCTCACTCCCGTGGCGCTAGGCGCGCCGCGTCGCCTCCGTCAACGAGGCTCGGTCCGGTCGGGCTTTCGTCCTTCAACGCAACGCCGGTCATGCGCCCCTTGAGGGCCTGCCGCAGGAGCCAGGCGATCTTCGCGGCGGCGTCAGCGGGAGGGAGCCCGGCGGGCCGGATGTTGGAGACGCAGTTGCGTTCGGCGTCCGTCCGGCCGGGTCGCGGCGCATAGGTGATGTAGGCTCCCAGGCTGTCGGGGGAGGAGAGGCCTGGCCGTTCGCCCACCAGCAGCAGCGTCAGGCGCGCATCCAGCAACAGCCCGACCTCGTCGCCCAGGGCGACCCGCGCCTGCTGTGCGATGACGACAGGCGCCAGACTCCAGCCGTCGGTCGCCAGGTCCGGAAGCAGGGCGTCAAGCAGGGCTGGCGCGTAGTCCAGCGCGCGGCTCGACAGACCGTCGGCGATCACCACCGCCAGGTCGACGGTCGCCCGCGGCCGGGCGCGCGCCAGGAGATTGCGGCTGGGCTCGGCCAACTGGCGGCCGAGATCCGGGCGGGCGAGATACGTCAATCGGTCTGTCGCCGCGCTCTCCACCCGCAAGGTGGCCAATCGCCGATCGCGCAACGCACCCTCCAGGCCGTCGACGTCCGCGGGGCGATGAACGGCGTCCCGCGCCCGGGCGTGGTCCAGGGCGAAGGCCAGGGCTGCGGTGGTCGGCAGGCTGGCGCCGCTCCGGCCCAGCGCCACACGGGCCGCGGTGAGGTCGGTCAGGCGCACAGGTCGAGTCCGCGCGGTCATGACAGCATCTGCAGCAGAGGATGCCGGCCGGCGTCGATGGCGAGACGCCCCGCCGTGTCGGTCAGCCCGACGTCGCATAGCCACGCCTCGAACTCCGGGGCCCGGCGCAGGCCCAGCAGCTCGCGCACGTACAGGGCGTCATGGAACGAGGTGGACTGGTAGTTGAGCATGATGTCGTCGGCGCCCGGGACCCCCATGATGAAGGTGACGCCCGCCGTGGCCAGCAGGGTCAGGAGGGTATCCATGTCGTCCTGATCGGCCTGGGCATGGTTGGTGTAACAGACGTCACAGCCCAGGGGCAGGCCCAGGAGCTTGCCGCAGAAGTGGTCCTCAAGGCCGGCGCGGATGATCTGCTTGCCGTCGTAGAGATACTCGGGGCCGATGAAGCCGACGACGGTGTTGACCAAAAAGGGGTCGAAGGCGCGAGCCACCCCATACGCCCGGGCCTCCAGCGTCTGCTGGTCCACCCCGTGGTGCGCGCCGGCGGAGAGGGCCGAGCCCTGGCCGGTCTCGAAGTACATGACATTGTCGCCCACCGTGCCGCGCTTCAGGCTACGGCCGGCGTCGCGCCCCTCGGCGAGGATCGAGAGATCGATCCCGAAGGACGCATTGGCCGCCTGGGTCCCGGCGATCGACTGGAAGACCAGATCGATGGGGGCCCCCCGCTCGATGAGAGCGATGGAGGACGTCACATGGGTCAGGACGCAGGACTGGGTGGGGATCTGGAACCGATGGATCGTATCATCCAACAGCCGCACCAGATCGCCCAGGGCGGCGAGATTGTCCGAGGCTGGATTGACCCCGATCACCGCATCGCCGGAGCCCAGCAGCAGGCCGTCCAGCATTGAGGCGGCGACGCCTTTGGGATCATCGGTGGGATGGTTCGGCTGCAGGCGGGTGGCCATGCGTCCGGGCAAGCCGATTGTGTTGCGGAAGCGGGTGGTCACCTGGACCTTGCTGGCGACCAGGATGAGGTCCTGGTTCCGCATCAGCTTGCTGACGGCGGCGACCATCTCGGGGGTCAGGCCAGGGGCCAACCGCGCGAGCGCCGCGGTGTCGGCGGCGGGCGACAGAAGCCAGTCCCGGAACCCGCCCACGGTCAGGTGGGACACCGGGGCGAAGGCGAAAGCGTCGTGGCCGTCGATGATCAGCTGCGTGACCTCGTCGTCCTCGTAGGGGACGAGAGGCTCCGACAGGAAGCGCTTCAGCGGGACATCGGCCAGTTGGATCTTGGCCAGGATGTTCTCTTCGGCGGTCTCAGCCGCCAGACCGGCCAGCACGTCGCCCGACCGCGGGGGCGAGGCCTTGGCCATCAGCGTCTTCAGGTCGGGATAGGTCCACCGATGCACGTCAGCGCTCCGCCGCGGGACATGCCACCCGGCCGGGCGGGTGACATGCCGTCAAGCCTGGGCGACGCGGGCCGGAAGGGGATCCGGCCCGCGCGCGCTCAATAGGTCCAGGTCACTTCCAGGCCGTAGGTCCGCGGCGTGCCGTAGCGTCCGAAGAGGGTGGTGAAGGCGTCCGGCGCGGTCCCGAGCTGGTACTTCTCGTTCAACAGGTTGTCAGCATAGACGGCGACTTGCCAGGCCTCGCCGGGCGGCAGCCAGGCCACGCGGCCGTTGACCAGGGTGTAGGCCTTCTGGCGGAACACCGCGGCGTTGGACGTGTCGGAGAATTGGGCGCCGCGATGGGCCACGGTCACCCGGCCGGTCATCGCCCCCAGATCCCCGGGCAGGTCGCGGGTGTAGTCGAGGGTGGCCGAGGCTGTGACTTTGGGCGCGTATTCCAAACGGTTGCCCGAGTAGTCCACGCCGACCCCGCCGCCGTCCTTAAACTCCTTATACTCGGCGTGCAGCCAGGCGCCCTGGAGATTGAGCGTCAGGCCGGGAGCCAGGACCGCATCGATTGAGACCTCAGGGCCGTAAGTCTCCACCTCGCCGGCGTTGGTGAGCGCCAACTCGATCCGCGGCGGGGTGCTGTTGGGCACCACGCGGAACTGGCTGACCTGATAGTCGGAATAGCGGGCGTAGAAGACGTCGGCGTTGACCCGCAGGCGGCGGTCGAAGGCCGTGAACTTGGCGCCGAGCTCGAAGCTGTCGACGGTCTCCTTGCCGAGCCGAAGGGTGCCGCCCAGGGCCTGGGTGGTCAGGTAGTCGGCGTTGAAGCCACCCGACTTCACCCCGCGCGCGTACTTGGCGTAGTAGGTCTGGTCGGCGGTCGGCTGGAAGGTCACGCCCACCATCGGCGACACCGAGCTCTCGGTCAGGCTGTCCTCAAAGCCCAGCACATTGGCGATGTTGCTGATCGGCGGACCCACATCGCTGCTCTGGTTCAGGCTGAGCGTCTTCTTCTCGTGATTGAAGCGAAGACCGCTGTTGAGGATGAGGGTCGAAGTGAGCTGGTAGTCCACGGCGGCGAAAGCCGCATAGGTGGCGTTCTTCACGCTGGGATTGGTGCGGATCATGGAACCGCCCGGGACGCCGAACAGGACGCCGAGGGAGTCGTAGGTGAGCCGGCGGTCGTTTTCCCCGTCGGTCCGCAGGAAGAAGGCGCCGACGATGTAGCGCAGCCGGGCGTCCTTATTGTTGGAGGACAGCCGCACCTCCTGGCTCAGCGTCTGGTAGCTGTCGTCGTAGTTGAAGTGCGCGAGGTCCAGGGCAGAGTGGTCGAGGTCGACGTTCCACGTCCGCGCTGAGTCCCGGTAGCCAGAGATCGACGACAGGGTGACGGGTCCGAGATCGTAGGCGAGGGTGATCGCTCCACCCACATTCCGATTGTAGTCCCGCTCCGGATAGTTGTCGTCGATCACGAAGGGCCGGTCGGCGGGGGCTGCGGGCGGTCCGCTATTGAAAGTGTTGCTTAGGGCCTCGCCGTTGACCTTGTGCGAGAGCTGGCGTGAGTAGTCGAAGGACAGATCGGCTGTGAAGTCCTCGGTGGGCTTCAGCCGCACCTGCAGGCGCAGCGAGCGGCTGTTGATGTCGTCCACCGGGCCGCCCAGGGTGACGTTGCGAATGAAGCCGTCGCGGTGCTCATAAGCTGCGCCCAGGCGAACCAGCACCTTTCCATCGGCGAGCGGCATATTGACCATACCGTCCAGGCGCTGCTGGTCCTTGTTGCCATAGGCGGCGGTAAGCCGGCCCTCCACC
>JAIXTR010000270.1 GCA_027483845.1 Caulobacteraceae bacterium
CTGTCGGCGACCCTCTTCCTCAGCGGGCCCGACGACTACGACGGCGGCGAACTGGTGGTCGAGGACACCTACGGTTCGCACGAGGTGAAGCTGCCGGCGGGCGACCTGATCCTCTATCCTGCGTCCAGCCTGCATCGGGTCATGCCCGTGACCCGCGGCGAACGGGTGGCCAGCTTCTTCTGGATCCAGAGCCTGATCCGCGATGACGCCAGACGCGCCCTGTTGTTCGATATGGACGTGGCGATCCAGACCCTGGCCCAGGACGCCGGCTTGGGCGCGCCCGCCATCGTCTCCCTGACCGGGACCTACCAGAACCTGCTGCGCATGTGGGCCGAGCTGTAGGGCTACACGTGAGGCTGAAAAGCCGGTATGCCGCGCCGGTTGACCCAAGGAGACCGTCCATGCCCCTCGACTCTGGCGCGCCGCAGAAGACCTACCGCTGGGACGATCCCCTGGACCTGTCGTCGCGCCTCTCGGAAGAGGAGCGGATGGTGTGGGACGCCGCGCGCCAGTACGCCCGCGAGAAGCTGCTGCCCCGCGTGGTTTCGGCCTATGCCGAAGAGCGGTTCGATCGCGAGATCATGACCGAGATGGGTGAGCTCGGCTTCCTCGGCCCGACGCTGCCGGAAGAGTACGGCTGCGCCGGCGTGAACCACGTGGCCTACGGCCTGATCGCCCGCGAGATCGAAGCCATCGACAGCGGCTATCGCTCGGCCATGAGCGTGCAGTCGTCGCTGGTCATGTACCCGATCTATGCGTTCGGCTCGGAGGAGCAGAAGCGCAAGTACCTGCCCGGCATGGCGGCGGGGAAGATCATCGGCTGCTTCGGCCTGACCGAGCCCGACGGCGGGTCGGATCCAGCCTCGATGCGCACGGTCGCGAAGAAGGTGTCTGACGGCTACGTGCTGAACGGCGCCAAGATGTGGATCACCAATTCCCCGGTCAGCGACGTGGCCCTGGTCTGGGCCAAGCTGGACGGCAAGATCCGCGGCTTCCTGGTCGAGCGCGGGACCAAGGGCTTCGAGACGCCCAAGATCCAGAACAAGCTCAGCCTGCGGGCCTCGGTCACCGGCGAGATCTCGCTGACCGACGTCCATGTCCCCGACGACGCCATGCTGCCGGGCGTGGAAGGGCTGCGCGGTCCGTTCTCCTGCCTCAACAAGGCCCGCTACGGCATCGCCTGGGGCGCCATGGGCGCCGCGGAGTTCTGCCTGCACGCCAGCCGCGACTACGTCTCCAGCCGCAGCCTGTTCGGCCGCACCCTGGCGTCTCGCCAGCTGGTGCAGAAGAAGCTGGCCGACATGTCGACGGAGATCGCCCTGGGCTTCGAGGGCGCGCTGGCCCTGGGCCGGCTCATCGATCAGGGCGCCTGGGTGCCGGAGGCCATCTCGATGCTGAAGCGCAACAACTGCGGCAAGGCGCTGGATATCGCCCGCGTCGCCCGCGACATGCACGGCGGCAACGGCATCTCCGGCGAGTACCATGTCATGCGCCACGCCTCCAACCTCGAGACGGTGAACACCTATGAGGGGGCCCACGACGTGCACGCGCTGATCCTGGGGCGGGCGATCACCGGCGAGAGCGCGTTCTAAGTCCCCGAATTTCGGGGACAATGTCGAGAAAGCGACAGAACGTAGATTTTTGGCACAACCTTAAATTTACGAAGCCTCTCTAACCCTGGTCCGGCCTAGCCAGTTTATCGGCGCCGGGCTTGGGGAAGAACGCATGGCTCGGAAGAGCGCTGAAGGCGCCGCCGGCAGGACCCGAATGGCCGAATGGCTCTTCGACAACAGCCGCGACCTCATGCAGGTCGTCGCGCCGGACGGAACGCTGCTGCAGGTGAACCTGGCGTGGTCCGAGTTCACCGGCCTGAGCCGCGACGAGTTGATCGGTCGCTCGGTCTTCGACTTCTGCCACCCTGACGAAGCGCCCGGCATCCGGGCGCGCGCCGCGGACGCGAAGCCGGGCGATGTCAGCGAAGCGGAGGTCCGCCTGCGGGACCGAAACGGCGCGTGGCGGTGGGTGGCGGCGCGTCGCCAGGTCACCGACGACGGCGCCCACATCGGCAACATGCGCGACATCAGCGCCGAGCGGGCTTACCGCGAAGAGATCGAAGAGGCGCGGCGGACCCGCAAGGCGCTGGGCGCCGCGGCGGGCATCGGCGTCTGGGAGTTCAACCCGGCCACCGGTCGGATCTGGTGGTCGGACGAGATCATCGGCATCGTCGGGATTGACACCGCGATCGATTGGACCGCCGAGCGGTTCTACGACATCGTCCACCCCCGCGACCGCGGGAAGCTGCGCCGTGAAATGACGCGCTCCGTCGAAACCGGCGACGCCCTGCGGATGGAGCACCGCATCTGGGCCCGCGACCGCTGGGTGACCATGCGGGTGACCGTGCGCACGGAGCGGACCGAGAGCGGCGTGTATGCCCTGAAGGGCATTTCCGAAGACATCACCGAACTGGCTGAAGCCCGCGACGCGGCCCGCCAGGGGGAGCTCACGGCGCGCAAGGCGCGGCGCGAGGCTCAGGCGCTGGCCGGTCGGCTGAACCTGGCCCTCGAAGCCGCCGAGGCCGGGGTCTATGAGATCGACCACGTCGGCAAGAGCTTCTGGTGTTCGCCGGAATTCGAACGGATCACGGGTCGCAAGAACTCGGACTACGCGGAAGCCACCCAGCTGCGATATCCGGGCTTCCATGTGGACGACCTGGCCCATGTCAGAGAGTCGTTCCGGGCTCTGCATCGCGGCGACAAGAAGTCGGGCGAGAGCTTCGAGGCGCGGATCGTGCGTCCCGACGGCGCCGAACGATGGGTGCGGGTCCACCACCATCTGGTAACGTCGCGCAACGGGCGTTGGCTGAAGGCCGTGGGGCTGGTCCAGGATTGCGACGCTCTTAAGCGCCAGGAGATCGCGCTGAAGGAGGCCCAGGCCGCGGCCGAGGCGGGCGCCGAGGCGAAGGCCGCCTTCCTCGCCAACATGAGCCACGAGATTCGCACGCCGATGAATGGCGTCATGGGCGTGCTGCATCTGCTGAAGAACGAGCGGCTGTCGGCGGACGGACGCAGCCTTTTGCGCGAAGCATTGTCGTGCGGACAGATGCTGGCCGAACTCCTGAACGACGTGATCGATTTCTCCAAGATCGAGGCCGGACGGCTGGAGCTGGCGTGCGAGCCGCTCGATCCGGCCACGCTGGTGGAGGGCGTCGTCCGGCTGCTGGAGCCGCAGGCGCGGGCGAAAGACCTGCGGCTGATCGTCGATGCCGACCCGACCCTCGGTTGGGTCACCTCCGATCCCGTGCGTCTGCGCCAGGCGCTGTTCAACCTGGTGGGCAACGCTGTGAAGTTCACGGAAACGGGGCACGTGGTGGTCCGCTGCCGGCTTGCCCCTGCCCCGCACACCGGCGCCGGGGTGCTCCGCTTCGAGGTGGAGGACACAGGGGTCGGCATCCCCGCGGCGGCGCAGGACCGCCTCTTCGAGCGGTTCAATCAGGCCGACGCCTCGACGACGCGCCGGTTTGGGGGATCCGGACTGGGTCTCGCGATCACTCGCAAGCTGGCCGAAATGATGGATGGCCAGGTCGGCTTCCATTCCACCGAAGGCCAAGGTTCGACCTTCTGGTTCGAGGTCGCGGCCGAAACCGCCGAGGCGCAGGTCGAAGCCATCGAAGCGCCGATGGACGTGCTGACGGGGCTGCGGGTGCTGGTGGTCGAGGACAATCCCACCAACCGCATGATCGTCACCAAGCTCCTGGAAAACCTGGGCGCCGCCGTGGAGACCGCCGCCGATGGCTATGCCGGCGTCGACGCGGCCGCGCGCGGCGGCTTCGACATCATCCTGATGGATATCCAGATGCCGGGCATCGACGGCGTCGAGGCGACACGCCGAATTCGCGCGGCTGGCGGGATATCTGCCGCAACGCCGATCGTGGCCCTGACCGCGAACGTCCTGGCCCATCAGCGCCAAGCCTATCTGGACGCCGGGATGGACGGGGTGGTCGGCAAACCCATCGCACCTGGCGCGCTGCTGGCCGAGATCGCCCTGGCCGCCGCCAACCGGGACACGCTTGCGCACCAGGACGCGACCGTCGCGGCCTGACCCAAGCGGGCCGCTATCAGCCCAGTTTCCGCTCCCGGGCCAGGATGGCCAGCTCCGTGCGCGAAGAGACCGACAGCTTTTCGTAGAGGTTGTGCAGGTGCATCTTCACCGTCCCCTCGGAAATCCCGAGGTCGCGGGCGATTTCCTTGTTGCGCCGCCCCTGGGCGACCTGACGCACCACGTCGGTTTCGCGGGGGGTCAACCCGACCGGTTCGGCGGGCGGCGGCGCGGCAAGGATGCCGATCACCTGCTCCATCGCCTCCTTGTCGATCCACTGGGTTCCCGCGACCACGGCCTCAGCGGCGCGGACCAGCACGTCGGCGCCCGCGCCTTTCAGGATCAGGCCGTCCACCTTCAGCCGGATCGCCTGGACGATCGGCTCCGGCTCCAGCCCCGCGGTCAGCAGCAGAATCCTGGTGGTCCAGCCCTGCGCCCGCGCCTCGGCCAGAAGCTCAAGCCCCGTGAAGCGCGGCATATGGACGTCGAGCACCGCCAGGTCCGGCCGATGCTCGATGATCGCGGCGCGCGCCTGCGCCCCATCCTGGCAACGGGCCACGACCGTGAAGCCGGGCGGCTGGAACAATCCCGCCACAGCATCCAGCATGAGTGGGTGGTCATCGGCCACCACCACGGTCGTCATGCTGCGTTCCCCATCGGCACGTCGATGATCACTTGAGCGCCCCGGGCGCTGGACCGCAGCGCCAGACGGCCGTCCAACGCACGAACCCGCTCGTGCAGGGACCGCGGGGCTCCGCCTTCGCGCTCGATCTGCTCGGCCGTCCGGTCGCCCTCGAATTCGAAGCCCGAACCGTCGTCCTGGATGCAGAGCCGGAGGCTCGAGCCGTTCACATCCGCCGAGA
This sequence comes from Caulobacteraceae bacterium, assembly GCA_027483845.1. Lineage (GTDB taxonomy): Bacteria > Pseudomonadota > Alphaproteobacteria > Caulobacterales > Caulobacteraceae > Phenylobacterium. The sequence goes on from JAIXTR010000270.1 coordinate 4,959, forward strand.
CCGTCACCCGCTCGGCTGCGCCATGGCGGACGGCGTTGGCCACACCCTCGCGCACAATCCGGCCGAGCTCGTAGCCGACGCTGCGCGATACAGCGAGCCCCGACGGCGCGACCTCGGCCGTCACGGCGATGGTCCAGTAGCGCGAGAGACGCTCGGCCAAGGCGGTCAGTTCGTCGGCCAGGGGCAAGCCCGCTGGATCATGATCTGTCCGCGTGGGGCGCAGGGTTGAGATGAAGCCCCGCAGCTCCCGGCGCTCGTCGGTGATCGCTTGTCGAAGCGCAGCGATGCGCGCCTCGGCCTCGGCCGGCAGTTCGAGGCGTGACAGCCCGTCCAATTGAAGGCCGGCGCCGGCGAGGAACTGCAGCACCCCGTCGTGAAGGTCCCTGGCCAGATGGATGCGGTCCTCCGCCGCCGCCGCAACGCGAAGCGTGCGTTGGGTGTCCCAACGTTCAAGAGCCACAGAGACCTGGGCGGACACCATCGCGCCGACAGCAAGGTCCTCGTTCGCGGGTTCCTCGTGGTCGAATACGAAGACCCATCCAGACAGGCCGGGCGTGAACGCGGGAATGACGAGCGCCCGCTCGAAATCGACTTCGGTCAGCAAGGCCTGGGCGACGGGCCGGGTCGGGCCGGTCACCGTGCGCCGCCCGCGTCGGATCAACGTCGTGGCGCTACCGGGGTGGAACAGAAACACCGACTCGGCCGCCTCGGGCGCGATCCAGTCGTCCCCGCCGGGCGGAAGCTGTCGGGTCTCGAAGCGATCGTGATCGAGGATCGTGAGCGAGGCATAGGGTTCCTCGCGTTCCTCCCAGAGGAACATTCCCCGCTCGGCGCCGAACACCCACAAGGCATGGCGCAGGCACTCCCGAACCGGCGGCGCGGCGTCCGCGTCCAGCTCAGCCAACGGATCGGAGAGGCGCGACAGTTCCTCCACCACCCGCTCGACGTGCCGCCCGAAGGCCATCAGCATCACCGAGACAACGGCGGTATAGCCAAGGCGCAGCACGAAGGCCTGCGCTGCGGGATCGTCGCGATCCTGGCCAAACATGATCTGCCAACCCGCAGGCGCGAAGGCGAGGAGGGTCAGGACACCCGTGACCATCGCGCCCCGCGAACCCCACTGGATCGTCGCGCCCAGGATGAAGATGATGAATGGGCTGAAGAACGGACTGTCCGCGCCGCTCGTCATGTAGAGCAGCAGGGTGAAAACCGCGTAGTCAGCCGCCGCCAACAGGATCGCGACCCGCGTAAGCCGATAGACCAGCACCCGGGTCCGGCTCATCGCCAGGACCGCCAAGCTCCACGCCAGGTTCACCAGCAGCAGACCGATGACGAATGGCAAGGTCGGCGCCGCGGCGCCGGATCCCATCAGGTATGCGACCAACAGGAAGACGGCGAGGACGGCGCGTCCCATCGCCACCACCCGCCCGCTTCGCACCGAAAACAGATGACCGCCGTTCACAGGCTCACCGTCGCCCTTCCGTGGCGTCCGCGGGACGCGCCCGCGTGGGCGCGACCAAGTATCCCGTATCGGACGGCCTGCCGACACCTGATCGAAAGTTAGGGGTCCAGCCCTACCGTCAGCCCGGATTGTTGCAGTGCGGTCGACGCCGATACCCTTACGGCTGACTGGCGAACCAGAGTCTTGGGGCCGGACAGGAGTTCCAGATGATTCAGCACCTTCGCACCCACCTGATCGCAGCCTCGGCCTTGATCACCCTCGTCGCCGGCCCAGCTTTCGCCGCCGCGCCGACCATGACGGCGCAGGTCGGAAATACGCCGCTGCCGGACGGCCTGTTCATCATCGCCGACTTCGACAACCCGGTGACGCCTGGCTTCACCTTCTCTGGCGGACTGATCCGCCTGGGCGCTCTGGGTCCGATCAAGAATGTGACCGTGCCGCCTCCCGGCGACCTGACCAACTACGTGTCGGTGCTTGGTGGAGCAAGCGCCACGATGACCTCGGCCACGCCGCTCAGCCGGATCAGCCTGTACATGGGCTCGCCCGACTATTTCAATTCGATCCGGTTCATCGGCGCTGGCTACGACTATACGCTGACCGGCAAACAGTTGTGGCAGCCCATCGCCGCAATCTCGGGAGACAAGAATTGGGGTCGGCGGCTGACCTACGACTTCGGGGGCTTCGGCGTCACCAAGGTCATCTTCGCCTCGGCGCGCAACTCCTTCGAGTTCGACGATCTGGCGGGGTCCTACATGCGCGCCGTTCCCGAACCGACAACGTGGGCGATGATGCTCATGGGCTTCTTCGGCCTGGGCAGCATGCTCCGCAACCGTCGCCGGGCGCTCGCCGCCTAGCGAGAAGGGCCTGCCTTGGGTCCCCACCAAGGCCAGGGCAGGCC
>JAIXTR010000203.1 GCA_027483845.1 Caulobacteraceae bacterium
ATGCCCGACCTGCAGGACATGGCCGAGGGCGGGCGCGCCCTGATCGACGCCCTGGCCCGGCAGTTCAACGGCTATGCCCGCCTGGGCAGCGCCAACTTCGGCGGCGCCGAGGTTCTGGCGGTCCTGCGGCGCGCGCCGCTGGCCTGAGGGCGACCCGCCCGGCGGAGGGCTAGGCGCCCTCCTCCGGCACGCGGCGGCCGAGCAAGGCCAGGCTCGCGGCGACGACGCAGCCGGCGGCGATGCCGGAGATCAGGTCGTGCGCGATCGTGACCCCGAAGGTCGTGAGCAGCACCACCGCCGTCCGCCAGTCGCCCAGCAGCCGCCGGATCTCCGCACGCTCGGCCATGTTCCACGCCACCACGACCAGCACGCCCGCGAGGGCCGACAGCGGCACGAAGGCCGCCAGCGGGGCGGCGACCACCATGAACAGCAGCAGGAACAGGCTGTGCAGGATGCCCGACACCGGGCTGCGCGCGCCGGCCCGCACATTGGCCGCGGTCCGCGCGATGGTCCCGGTGACGCAGATGCCGCCGAAGAGGGGCGAGGCGACATTGGCCACGCCCTGGGCGACCAGCTCCATGTTAGAGCGGTGTCGGCGACCCGTCATGCCGTCGGCGACCTTGGCCGACAGCAGGCTCTCGACCGCGCCCAACAGGGTGAACGACAGCGCCGCGGGCAGGACCGGCAGAATGGCCGACAGCCGCAGGTCCGGCCAGCTCGGCGTCGGGAGGCCGCGCGGCAGGTGACCGAAGCGTCCGCCGATGGTCTCGATCGGCAAGTGCAGCGCCCAGACCGCCAGCGAGGCCGCGACCATGGCCAGCAGCATGCCCGGCCACGTGGGTCGCCACGCTCTGAGCGCCAGGATCGCTGCGGCCACGGCGACACCGATCGCCAGCGCCGCCGGGTTCAGGCTGCCGACCGCCGCCGACAGCGCCGCCAGCTTGGGGATCAGCAGGCCCGGCTCCGGCCCCGCGAGCACCAGTCCGCCCAGGTCCTTGAGCTGGCTGGCCAGGATGGTGACCGCGATGGCCGCGGTGAACCCGACCGTCACGGCATGCGGGATGTGCCGGACCAGCGCGCCCAGCCGCAACAGGCCCAGGACCGCCAGCAACACCCCCGACACCAGCACGGCGGTCAGCAGCCCGCCGACCCCATGCTGGGTGACGGTCGCCGCCACCAGCACGATGAAGGCGCCTGCCGGCCCGCCGATCTGGAACCGGCTGCCGCCCAGCACCGAGACGACCAGGCCGCCGACGATGGCGGTAAACAGGCCCCGGTCCGGCGAGACCCCTGACGCCACCGCGATGGCCATGGACAGGGGCAGCGCCACGACCGCGACCGTCAGGCCGGCCGCCGCATCCCGACGCAGGTCGTCGAAGCGGTAGCCCTCGCGCAATAGGCTCAGCAGCTTCGGCCGGTAGAGGTGGGCCGTCGCCGCGCCGTCAGGCATCCCCGTCCCCTTCGGCCGTAAGGCTTTCGATATAGGCCACGACGTCGCTGACGTCCTGCGGCGTCAGGTCCAGGGGCGGCATCCCGTAGTGACCCGCGCGGGTCAGGTCCGCGACACGCCCCGCGAGTCCCGCCGTATGGCGCATCTCGCGGGTGGCGAAGCCGGGCGCGCGCGGGTTGGCGCTCTCCTCGCCGGCGTCGATGGCGTGGCAGCCAGCGCAGACGCGCCGCGCCACCGCATGGCCGCGCTCGACCGGCCCAGGCGGTTTTGAGCGCGCGACCGCCTCGGCCGAGCCGACCAGCAGCAGAAGCGCCAGACTGACCACGATACGGGCGGATACCATTGCGCCTCCTGCGGACCCGAGGTCCCGGGCGCACCATGCGCCTGAGGCGTTCTAGCCCCCGCGGACCGCGCGCGCTTTGCGCTGGCGCAAGTCGGCTTCAGGCGACCTGCTGGTCGACCGCCGCGTCCGGGGTCGCGAGCACGCTGTTCAGCGCATTGTAGAGCGCGGCGATCTCGATCGGCTTGGCCACGTGACTGTCCATCCCGACCGACAGGTACTGCTTCACCTGATGCGACATCGCGTTGGCGGTGAGCGCCACGATGGGCGTTCGGGCGCGCCCCGTCTCGACCTCCCGCCGGCGGATGCGCGCGGCGGCCGTGATGCCGTCCATGACCGGCATCTGCACGTCCATCAGGATCACATCCCAGTCCCCGCTCTCCCAGGCGTCGACCGCCGCCTGGCCGTCCTCGACCACATGCGGATCGACGCCCAGTTGGTGCAGCAGGGTCTTCAGAACCAGCTGGTTCACCGCGTTGTCCTCGGCCGCCAGCACCCGCAGGTTCACGGTCGCCGGATCGTCCTGCGTCGGCGGCGCCGGCGCCGGCAGGCTCTCGTCGCCCAGCCGCTCGAGGGGCGCGCGCAGCTCGAAGCGCGAGCCCAGGCCCAGTTCGCTCTCGACGGTGATCCGCCCGCCCATCAGCTGGGCCAGTTCGCGGCAGATCGCCAGGCCAAGGCCGGTGCCGCCGAACCGACGCGTCGTCGACGAGTCCAGCTGGTCGAACTTCTCGAACAGCCGATCCAGACCTTCCGGCGAGATCCCCAAGCCGGTGTCGCGCACCGCCACGCGGAGCTCGCCGTCCGCATAGGTGGCCACCACCCGGATCTCACCCTGCTCGGTGAATTTCAGCGCGTTGGAAATCAGGTTGTACAGGATCTGGCGCAGGCGGCTGGGATCGCCGC
>JAIXTR010000380.1 GCA_027483845.1 Caulobacteraceae bacterium
CACGGCGCTCCTGGTGCTGCATATCGCCGGCGGCAGCGTCGGGATCATATCAGGCTACGTCGCCATCCTGGCCCGGCGGGGCGGCCGCGTGCATCGCGCTGCCGGGACCGTCTTCTTCGTCGCCATGCTGGTCATGACCGTCATCGCGGCGGGGGTGGCGCCGTTCCTCGACAAGGACCAGTGGACAAACACCACGGCCGCGGTCTTCGCCCTCTACCTGGTGACGACGGGCTGGGTGGCGGTGCGTCGTCCGGCGGGCGAGGTCGGCGGTTTCGAGCGCCTGGCGGTGCTGCTCCCGCTGGGGATCACAGCGATGGGACTGGCCATGGCGATGGGCGGCGCGCGGGCCTTCCCGGCGGAGGACTTCGCGACGGTCTATCTCTTCGCCCTGGTGTCGGCCCTGGCCGCCGTCTGCGACATGCGGATGATCCGAAGGGGCGGCGTGCGGGGACCGGCGCGCATCGCCCGGCATCTCTGGCGCTTGGGCGCGGCGCTGTTCGTCGCCGCGGGCTCGTTCTTCTTCGGCCAGCAGGCGTTCATTCCCACGCCGATCCGCGAGAGTGTCCTGCCTGCGGCGCTGGGCGTGGCGCCGCTGGTGCTGCTGGCGTTCTGGATGATCCGCATCCGTGCGGTTCCGGCCGCCGCCGGCTGGCGACGGCGACCGGCGGCCATCAGGCCCTAGCTGACGGTGTCCTCGCGAATGGTGCGGCGGGCCATCCAGAAGCACACGAAGGCGATGAGGCCGAACAGGGTCGACGTGATCAGCGCCCAGCGAACGCCTTCAGCGGCGCCCATGCCCATGCCCTTGTTGAAGTAGTCGGACAGCAGGCCAACGGCGAGCGGGCCCAGGCCCAGGCCGATCAGATTGATGATGAACAGCAGGATCGCCGCCGCGGTGGCGCGCATGTGCGGCGGGACGACCGATTGGCCGGTGCCGTAGACCGGGCCGTACCAGAGCGTGCCCAGGAAGGCGTTGACCGCGAGCAGGAGAAGAGCGGTCGGGGCATGGTCGATCGAGACGACGACAATGAAGACCGGGATCGTCACCAGACTGGCGATGGCCGGGGCCACCATGTAGGCGCGCAGGTCCTTGCGGCCATACTTGTCGGCGATGGCGCCGCCCGCCCAGGAGCCGACAGCGCCGGCGACGCCGCTGATCAGGCCCAGCGCCAGACCGAGGAAGCCCACCGGGCCAAGACCGAAGTCGCTGGCCAGCTTGGCGATGGCTTCGGGGTGGTTGCGCAGGAAGAACGAGGCCGTGAACGGCGCGTGGCCGTAGCCGATGAAGGCCTTGATGGCGGCGGCGAAGGCGATGAACCAGAACGTCCGACGCTTCAGCAGATAGGACATCGTCTGGCTGAAGGTCGCCGAGGCCGCGGCGACCTGGGCGGCGTGCTGCGCCATGATCTTCCGCGGCTCCTTCAAGGTGAAGAAGGCCAGGACGGCGAAAATCAGACCGGGGACACCGGCCACCAGGAAGGCGGCGCGCCACCCGTAAGCGTCGGCGATCAGGCCGCCCATCACCAAGCCCAGCAGGCTGCCGATCGGGGTGCCCATGGAATAGAAGGCCAGCGCCGAGGCGCGCTTCTCCTTGGGCGTGTAGTCGACGATCAGTGAGTGGGCCGGTGGCGTGCACCCGGCTTCGCCGACGCCGACGCCGATGCGGTAGATGATCAGCTGGCTGAAACTGCCGGCCGTGGCGCAAAGGGCGGTGAATCCGCTCCACACGGCCGTCGCGGTGCCGATGATGTAAGCGCGGTTCTTGCGCTCGGCCAGGCGGGCGATGGGGATGCCCAACACCGTGTAGAACACCGCGAAGGCCAGGCCGCTCATCAGGCCCAACTGCCAGTCGGCGAGCCCCAGCTCTTCCTTGATCGGCTCGGCCAGGATGTTGATCACCTGCCGGTCCAAGAAGTTGATCACATAGATGCCCAGCAGCAGCCACATGGCGTAGCGCGCATAGCCTTTGGAGAAGGGCGCCGCCTGCAATCCGCCTTCAGCATGCGGCGTGGTGACGGGGCCGCTGGGGGACACGGCTTCGGGCATGAGAGCGCAATCCTCGAATATCTTTTTTGATTATGTCGATTTAGATCGCGCCCAGCGGCCTGCCGCAAGGACGCAAGTGTTTCAGAGTCGCAGTACGGAGCCTGCCCTATGGAATTGGTGATCGGCACGAAGCGGTGGTCCACTTGGTCGTTGCGGCCGTGGCTGGTGCTCAAGCGATCGGGTTTGCCGTTCACCGAGACACTGGTGGAGCTGCGCCAGGAAAATCACATGAGCGAGGCGGCGATCCGTGTGCACTCGCCCTCGGGCCTTGTTCCGGTTCTGAAGGACGACGGGCTGGTCCTTTGGGACAGCCTGGCGATCAGCGAGTACGTCGCCGAGAAGGTCCCGGCCCTTTGGCCCAGCGACCCCACAGCCCGGGCGATGGCGCGGTCTGCGGCAGCGGAAATGCACGCGGGCTTCCAGTCACTGCGCGGGGAATGCCCGATGGCTCTGGACGTGGCGCCCAAGCCCACGGACCTGTCGCCCGCCACACAGAAGGACATTCGGCGGATCACGGCGCTGTGGAATGAGATGCTGGATCGGTTCGGCGGACCGTACCTGGGCGGGACGTGGTCGATCGCCGATGCGTTCTACACGCCGGTCGCCACCCGGTTCCGCACCTACGGCGTGCGCCTGTCGGACTATGGCGACAGCGGTGCGGCGGGCCAGTACTGCCAGCGGCTGCTGGAGACGCCGGAGTTCCGGGAATGGGAAGCGGCCAGCCAGTGATCCGGGTCGCCGGCCTGCTGCGGGCGGTCAACGTCGGGGGCCGCAAGCTGCTGATGGCGGATCTCAAACGAATCGCCGCCGCCGCGGGAATGGACGCGCCGACAACCCTGCTGGCGAGCGGCAACGTCCTCTTCGGGACGACTCTGGACCTGGACGCCGCCGGGGATGCGCTCGCGGCGGCGATCTTCGCGGACTTGGGCCTGAAGACGGATGTGCTGGTCCGAGACCACGCCCAGCTCGCCGCCGTCGCCGCGGGGAATCCGTTTGTCCGGCAGGCGGCGGAGGCTCCCAACCGACTGATGGCGCTGTTTCTGACCGGGACGCCGCAGGGCGACCTCGAGATGCTGCGCGGCGATTGCGTCGCCGGAGAAGAGATCGCGGCGGGCCCCGGCTGTCTCTACATGTGGTTTCCTGACGGGGCCGGCGCGTCGAAGCTGTCCAGCGCTCTGATCGAGCGGCGGCTGAAGGTGCGGGGCACGGCGCGCAACTGGAACACGGTCGGGAAGCTGACGGCGCTGCTGGCCGGTTGAGCTGACGCGCTCACCGTACCAAATCTTCCAAACTGAAACAGACGTGCAATGCGGAGGCGATAGGCCGGGTCGATCGGCGGGGGCGCCGTTCGGCGCGGATTGCCGGATAGGGACCACCCTCGTAAAATCGGTATGAACGCGGCGCCCTGAGCGCGGCGAATAGGGATGGAAACAAGGCCATGCAAAAGGTCGTTATCGCAGCACTCGGGACCCTTTTGCTGGCCGGAGCGGCGGCCGCGCCGCTGAGCGCGGCGGCGGCGGACGCCAAGGCGCCGGCCAAGGCCGCAGCCTGGACGCCCACCCGCAACGCCTTCGGCCAACCCGACCTGTCCGGAAGCTGGAGCAATGCGACGCTGACGCCGATGACGCGCCGGCCGCAGTTCAAGGACCAGCTCGTCTTCACGCCCGAGCAGGTGAAGGAGATGGAATCCAACGCCGAGGCGGAAGTCGAGGAAGGCAACGAAGCGACCGATCCCAACGCGCCGGCCGAGGCGCCGAAGACCCCGCCGGGCGCCAACATCCGTCCCGAGTTCGCCGCTGCGGGTGGCGACGTGGGTGGCTACAATCGCGGCTGGCTGGACCCGGGCAACCACGTGATGCGGGTCAACGGCGAGCCGCGCACGTCGCTAATCACGACACCGAACGGCCAGGTCCCGCCCCGCAAGGCCGGCGCGCCGCCGGCGCCCCGCTTTGGCGGCGGCATGGGGTCGTTCGACGGACCGGAAGTGCGCTCGCTGGGCGAGCGGTGCATCATGTCGTTCGGCCGCAACGCCGGCCCGCCGATGTTCCCCAACGGCTTCTACAACAACAACTATCAGATCGTGCAGACCGCCGACGCCGTCGTCATCCAGGTCGAGATGAACCACGACGTCCGGCTGATCCGCCTGAACGGCAAGCACCGCACCGACGACGTCCGGCCGTACATGGGCGACTCGATCGGTCGCTATGAGGGCGACACTCTGGTGGTCGAGACGACGCACATTCCCCAGGCGCAGCACTTCATGGGGTCCTGGAAGAACCTGAAGATCACCGAGACCTTCCGGCGGGTCGGCAAGTCGCGCCTGCACTACACCTTCACGATCGACGACCCCGACACCTGGGACAAGCCGTGGGGCGGTGAGTACGAGTTCTCGCCCCTGGATGGCGTGATCTACGAGTACGCCTGTCACGAGGGCAACTATGCGTTGCCGGGCATCCTGGGCGGGGCGCGGGCCGAGGAGGCCGAGAAGGCCGAAGCCGCCAAGAAGGCCGCCGCGCAGAAAGCTGAGGCCGACAAGGCGACGGCCGCAAAGGCCACGGGAAAGAAGGGCGCGCCGGCGAAATCGGCCAGCTAGCAGCGCGCGCCGTCAGTCATTCGCAGGGCCGGGGCGAAAGCTCCGGCCTTTTGCGTTGAGCCGCCGCGCGGACCCGCCCGCCACGACCTGCGGCGAACGGTCGCGGCGGAAACTCCGCGTTCTGGCGCGTGTGGGTCTTAGACGTTCACGCTGTCGAAAGTCCCGGGACGACAACGATCTACCGGGCGTCCACGCGCCGCGAGGGGACCGCACAGTGACCAGCCGCCGACAGCCGGACGTTGAGGGCGCCTTCGCCTTCATCGCCGAACGGACCAGCGACGTGATTGTCCGCGCCGATGCTCTTGGGCGGCTCACCTACGTGTCCCCGGCCGCCCGGCGGTACGGCTACGAGCCGACAGATCTGGTCGGGAAGAACCAGATGGAGCTGGTGCATCCCGAGGACCGGGAGAGCATGGCCGCGCGCACGGCGGCGCTGCTGGCGGGGCGGCTGGAGACCTGTCCGAAGCGGCAGCATCGGTTCCGCACCGCGGACGGCAGCTGGGCCTGGTTCGAGGGCAACCCCCAGATCGTCTTCGACGCCGAGGGCAAGGTCGTCGAGATCATCAATATCTTCCGCGACGTGACGCGCCGCAATCGGCTGGAGGCCGAGGCGCGAGCGCAGGCCGAGCAGTTCGAGGCCTCCTTCATTCACGCCGCCGTGGGCATGGCGCTGGTCGATCTGGACGGCAAATTCATGCGCCTGAACGCCGCGTTCTGCCGGATCGTCGGCTACACTGAAGCCGAGATGCTGGCGCTGAACTTCCAGAGCATCACCCACCCCGACGATCTCAATGCTGACCTGGACCTGCTGGAACAGCTTCTGGCGGGTGAGATCGACAACTACCGGATGGACAAGCGCTATGTCCGGGCCGACGGCGAACAAGTCTGGGCCCGGCTGGCGGTGTCGCTGGTGCGCGATGCCTGCGGTGCGCCCCGCCACCTGGTCGCGCAGATCGAGGATCAGTCGGAACGCCACTTGGCCGAGGACGCCCTGCGGCGGAGCGAAGCCCGCTACCGGCTGATCGCCGACAATACGCTCGACATGATCACGATCACGGACCTGACGGGAAAGACGATCTACGCCAGTCCCAGCGTCCGCCAGATCGGGGCCCGGCCCGAGGACGTGGAGGGAAAGTCGTTCGCCTACGCCGTCCACCCCGACGACTCGCGCGCCATCTATCGGACGTTTCGGAACCTGCTCGCCGATGGCGGCACGACGACCCGCCTGCGCTGGCGCGGCCGCGACGCCCACACCGGCGAGTGGATTTGGCTTGAGTCTAATCCCAGCCTTCTCCGTGATCCCGACACGGACGAGGTGACCGGCTTTCTGGATGTGATCCGCAACATCCAGGGCCAGGTCGAGCAGGAGGTGGCGGTCGCCAAGGCGCACGCCGAGGCCGAGGCGGCGACCGCCGCGAAGTCCCAGTTCCTGGCCAACATGAGCCACGAAATCCGCACGCCGCTCACTGCGGTGCTGGGCTTCACCAGCCTGTTGCGCAGCATGGAGCTGCCGGAGCCCGCGGCGGGGTTCGTCCAGCGCATCTCCGGGGCGGGCAACGCCCTGCTGGCGATCGTCAACGACATCCTGGACTTCTCGAAGCTGGAGGCCGGAAAGTTCGAGATCCGGCCACGGCCGACGCAGGTGGCGGAGGTCTGCGAGGAAACCCTGCAGCTGTTCTCCACGCAGGCGGAGGCGAAGGGCCTTTCGCTCGGCTTCGTGGAGGAGCCCGGTCTTCCGGGTGTTGCAATGCTGGACGGGGACCGGCTGCGGCAGCTGCTGATCAACCTGATCGGCAACGCCATCAAGTTCACCGAGTCCGGCGGGGTCACCCTGCGCGTCTCGCCAAGCGGGGCGGACGCGGCGGCGATCGAGGTGATCGACACTGGGCCCGGTCTGGATGTCGAGGCGCAGGCGATGCTGTTCCAGCGCTTCACCCAGATCGACGGCTCGACCACCCGCAAGCACGGCGGCACGGGATTGGGCCTGGCCATCAGCCGGGGCCTCGCCGAGGCGATGGGCGGCGAGATCGGGGTCAGCAGCGTGCCGGGCGAGGGCGCGACATTCCGGGTCGTTCTCCCGGCGCCGGCGGCCGAGATCGCCGAGCCTGCCGGGGACGAGATCTCAGCTGCGCCGATCGATGGGCTCCGGGTCCTGGTGATCGACGACAACCCGGTCAACCGAGAGCTCAGCCGCCGCATCCTCGAAGCCGCCGCGGCCGATGTCACGGAGGCGGCCGACGGCGCGGAGGGGCTGGCCCAGCTGGCGCAGGCGCCCGTCGATGTGGTGCTGATGGACCTGCGGATGCCGGTGCTGGACGGGCGGGCGGCCTTGCGCGCCTTGCGCGAGGCGCCCGGGCCAAATCAGTTCGTACCCGTGCTGGCGTTCACCGCCGACGCGGACGTGGCAGGAGAGGGGGATCTGGAGGGTTTCGACGGCCTGGTCCGCAAGCCGATCGAACCGCTGGATCTCTATGGCGCCATCGCCGGCGCCACCCGGTGGCTGGCGGTCGAGGCCTCATGCGACGCGGCGGCAGGCTGACGCGTCCGTGGTCCGTGGGTCAGGTGACAGGCGCCCGCAGGCGGCAGGTCAGGCCGTCCGGCGCATAGTCGACCGCCGCCGCAGCGCCCAGTTCCCCAGCCAGGCCCGCCAGCAGGCGCGAGCCGAAGCCCGTGGCCTGCGGCGGTTCGACGGCCGGCCCGCCGGCCTCGCGCCATTCGAGATCCACGGCATTTCCCGCCGTGTTCAGCGTCCAGCGCAGGCTGACGGTCCCGGCTGGCGTGGAGAGTGCGCCATACTTCTGCGCGTTGGTGGCCAACTCGTGCAGCGCCATCGAAACCGCCAGGGCGACGTTCGGCGCGAGACGGACCCGTGGACCCCGAATGGCGATGCGAGCGCCTGGCGGGTCGTCGTAGGGCCGCACCGCTTCGCTGGCGATATCGGCGATGTCGGCGCTTTCCCAGTTCTCGCGGGTCAGGACGTTGTGGGCGTTGGAGAGCGCGAGCAATCGGTCGGTCAGGCGCTCGCGGGCGTCGGCGATCGACATGCCAGCCCTCAGGGTCTGGCGCGCCAGGGACTGGATGGTCGCCAGGGTGTTCTTCACCCGGTGGTTCAGCTCGTTGATGAGCAGCCGCTGGCGTTCTTCGGCGAGGCGCGTGTCGGTGACATCCATGGCCAGGCCGACGAAACCCTGGAACGCGCCGGTCTGGTCGAAGCGGGGCCGGGACGCGGTGCGCAGCCATCGCCACTCGTCGCCGACGCGGAACCGGGCTTCCCAGGCGTTCAGCTGGATGCCGGCGCGCGCCGAGCGGCGGGCGGCGGCGACGGGCGCTCTGTCTTCGGGGTGCATGAGGCTGATCCAGGCGTCCCCCGCCAGGTCTTCCATGGGCAGGCCCGCCATTTCCCGGAAGGCGTGGTTGGCGAACTCCAGCGCGCCGCGGGCGTCCGTGACCCAGATGGGCGATGGGGCGCTGTCCGCCATGGCCCGGAAGCGCGCCTCGCTCTCGGCCAGGCGGGCCCGGTCGGCGCGGATCCGGGCGTCTTCGACCTTGGCCTCGGTGATGTCGGCGATCACGCCCTGCATGCCCACGGTCTGGCCGTCGTCGCCGATCAGCGCACGGCCCCGCACGCGGATCCAGCGCAGATCGCGATCGCTGGGCCGGACGATGCGATATTCGCTCTCGTAGGCCGCGTTTTCCTCAAGGGCGCCATCAACGGCGACGATCACGCGGTCCCGATCCTCTGGGTGGATCATGTCCAGCGAGGCGGTCCAGGTCATGGCTGGGCCTGGCGACAGGCCCGCGATCTCGGCGGCGCGGGGCGACAGATCGACCATGTCGGTGGCCATGTCCCAGCGCCAGTCGCCGAAACCGGACGTCGCCATGGCCAGTTCCAGACGCGCGGCCTGCTCCCGCTCGCGACGCGCGCGCTCGCGGCGCGCGGTGATGTCACGGAACGTGACGCCCAGCCCCGCCTGGAGGGGAAAGGCGCGCAGATGGAACCAGACGCCGGGCCGCAGCTCGGACTGGACCTCGGCCTCGATCTCGCTGCGGCTGCGCATGGCGCGGTCCAGAAAGGCCCGCATATCGGAGTCGGCGCCGAGCTCGACGAGGTCCCAGGCGATGCGGCCGACCGCGTCTTCGCGCTTGATCCCGTAGTGAGCTTCGCCCGCGCGGTTGCAATAGGTGACCCGCCAGTCGAAGTCGAACGCGATGAAGCCATCGCCGACGCTGTCGAGCAGCTCGGACATGTGGCTGGCATGCGCCATTTCGAGGCTGGTTGGCCGTCCGGTAATTGTGACTCTCCTCAACCCGCCGGCGCCCCGACAATTCATAATGACCGTAGCGACCCGCGCGCTACAAGGCCGGGTGAGAGCTTGGCCTTAATGTCGATCGCATCAGTTGGCTTGATCTGCCGCAAGTTGGAACGGGCGCAGTAAGACCGTGAGCAAGGACAAGCCCGACCCGCAGGCCGACGCGCGACTGGCCGCGGTGCTCGAGAGCATCAGCGATGTGTTCTATGCCGTCGATCGCGACTGGCGCTTCGTGCTGTTCAATCGGTCGGCGGAGGAGTTCTTCCACCGGTCGCGCGCCGACATTCTCGGGCGCGAGCTTTGGGAGGCGTTCCCCAATCGCGATAGCGAGTTCGGTCAGTTGCTGCAGTCGGTGATGGCCAATCGGACACCGGGCCGCCTGACCGCGCCGTCCGCGCTACGCGAGGGACGGACGGTGGAGGTGCGGGTCACGCCGTTGGCCGACGAAGGCATCGCCGTCTCGATCAACGATATTACCGATCGGGCCGCGGCCGAGCGGAGTCTGCGGCGCAGCCAGCAGCGACTGGACCTCGCCGTCGAGGCGCATGGGATCGGCATCTACGACTGGCACATCCCCACTGGAAAGGTGGCCTGCAATCGCCAGGAGGAGGTGCTGTTCGGGCTGGAGCCGCAGGCCTTCGGCGGCATGATGGAGGACCTCAACCGCTGGGTTGTCGCGGAGGATCTGGCGCGGATACGCGCTGAGATCGCCGCCGCTACGGCGGCGCATCACGAGACCATGGCGTTCGAGTTCCGGATCCGCCGGAAGGACGGGGTGGTACGATGGGTCGAGGGCGCCGCGCGTCTTCTCTACGATCCGGCGGGCGCCCTGCAGCGCGTGGTCGGCACCAACATGGATATCACCGAGCGGAAGCTCGCCGAGCAGCATCAGCGGTTGCTGATCAACGAGTTGAACCATCGCGTAAAGAACACCTTGGCGGTGGTGCAGGGCATCGCTTGGCAGTCATTCAGGCCGATCGGTCTCGCGGGAGACGCCGTCGACGCGTTCGAAGGCCGACTGAGAGCGCTTTCCGCGGCGCATGACGTCTTGACCCGGCAGAGCTGGGAGGCCGCCCCGATCGCCAGCATCGTCACCGGGGCGGTGGCGCCGCACCATGCCGGCGACGGGCGGTTCACATCCCACGGGCCGGCTGCGGATCTCGCGCCGAAGGCGGCCGTGGCGCTGGGCCTGGCCATGCACGAACTGGCGACCAATGCGGTGAAGTACGGGGCGCTGTCCGTGCCGACGGGGCGTGTGGAGGTCAGCTGGACCCTCGAGGCCGGTCTTGTGCGGCTGACCTGGTGCGAGACCGGTGGGCCGCCGGTCGAGGCGCCGGCCAAACGCGGCTTCGGGACCCGCTTGCTGGAGCACGGCTTGGCGGATGAACTGCGCGGGACCGTCCGGCTCGACTTCCGGCCAGAGGGCCTTGTGTGCGTGGTGGAAGCCGTCCTCGACGCCTAGTAGGTCGGCTGGGTCTCGTGGTTGTCGTTTCCGAGACTGACCTCGAAATCCTGCAGGGTGTCGACCAGCTGGACGATATTGGCCGCCAGCGGCTTGCCGCGCGGGAATTGGTAGCGCCAGTAGGTGGCGATATGGCTCACGAGGCCGCAGCCGTCGCCGAGCGACAGGAACATCTCGGGTGACTTCAGCAGGAAGTCCCGGAACGCCAGGGCGTTGCCGTCGACCGTGAGCTGGGAAAACACCTCATCGTAGACCCCGAGGTGGCTCATCACCGACTTGACCTGCCGCTCCATCTTCTGGCGCAGGCGGCTCTTCAGGGCTTCGAGCTCTCCAGCGGTTTCGGAATCGATCGGCCCGATCACACGGACGCGACCAAGCTCGCTGAACACGTCGCGGAGGTTCGCCCAGAGCGTGTTGAGGACCCACTTGTAGTAGAGGAAGCCCTTCCAGGCGAAGATGCCTTCCTTGTAGTTCTCCTTCTCGAGCCGCAGCGTCAGGCGCAGCGGTTCCAGCCGGTCGTCGGTCTTGGCCGACAGCAGGGCTTCGACCAGGCGGGTGATGTTCCCTTCCTGACCGTCGGTGTCGCGGTAGGCCAGCTCGATCAGCTTGGCGATCTCGGTGCCGACGAAGCGCTGCATCTTGGCCAGGTCGGGGGCGGAGATCTCGAAGTGGCTGGGGCTGATGTCGAAGCCGCGCCGCTTCATGTGCTCGCGCAGCAGGAACGGGTCTAGGGAGGGGAGCTCGTCGATCGCCTCCAGCACGGCGACATCGCGGGGAAAGTCCTGAGCCTCGCCGCGCAGTTCCTCGAACGCGTCAAGCCAACCGCGCTCGGATACGAAGACCGATCGCCCGCCCAGGCCCAGGTCCGAGCGCTCGAACGGGATGATCAGCTTGGTGGCCGTGTAGCGGATGCGGTCGAACGACTCGCGCTCCTGGTCCCGCAGGCGGTGGCGGACAATCACCGCGCCGTTGAGGCTGGACGCCACGAAGAACGGGTTCTTCTGGTGCTCCGGATTCTCGGCGTTGCGGGCGGAAAGCGCGGCCAGATTCAAGACACGGCTGGTCGAGGCGGTCTTTTCGAGACCGCGCAGACTACGAAATGTCCTGTCTGAACTCTTGCCCACGCACCAAGCCTTACCGCCGCGCGATCCGCCTACAAGACCGCGCCCGCATCCAAAGGTGTCGAAACCTCGCGACTAACTCTTAAATAGGATCCGCCGATTCGAGAGCGACTCGCAGTTTGCCCGGGCGCGCGCCGTGTTGTCCTACCCATTTTGGGGGTTTCGATCCCATTGCTACGCTTTGTGGCGAACGGCGATATCCGCGATGGACAAGCGCGGCCTTGCTTGCGTCGGCGACGGTTCCCGAACAGGTTGCCGCGACCATGAGTCTCAGGGGTTGAAGATATGCGTGGCGGGCGGTTAGCGGCGAGCGCGGCGGGCATCTGGCTGGCGGGGGCCAGCGTGGCGCCGGCCCAGAACGCTGTGTCGTTTCCCGCGACGCTGGACCGCGACGCCATACTGGCTTGGCTCAGCCGTGAAACGGACATCACCCCCGAGCGCGTCATTGCGGTGACGCCCCAGGCGCTGACATCGGTGGTGTCGACCTTTCCCGCCGGGCCGGGCGCCGAACCGCGTGTTGTGATCCGCGCCGAGGCGCTGAACGCCGAGACCTATACGCGGACCGGCACGCTCTCGTGGCACGTGTCGATGAGCGCCGACTGCAAGGGCCGCCGGGTGCGGCTGGGCGACACGACGGGCTACCAGGATCGCAACCTTCTCGGCGACCGCAAGCCGCTGCGCGCCGCAGAGACCGAATGGCGGGCGCCCGGCGCCGGCACCGCGCTCGACGCTGCTTGGCGCTCGGTTTGCGAGAAGGACTTCAAGGGACCGTTCCAAGGCGCCGCGCTGACGGTCGCCAAGGCCGACTCCGGCGCCGCCCCGCCAGCCACGGCGCCCGCGCCCGCCGCCCCGACGCCGACGCCCGCCAAACCTCCAGCGCCGTCCGCACCGGCGGCTGCGTCGGCAAAGGTCGCGCCCGCGCCAGCCAAGGCCGCAGCCGCTAAACCAGGCGGGGTGGTCGTTCAGGTCGGATCGTCGCCCTCCGAGGCGGACGCCAAGGCGATATTGGCGGCGCTGAAGCCGCGTCTCACCGGGCGGAAGGCCTGGGTCGAGAGCGCGGACATCAACGGCAAGACCTGGCGGCGCGCCGTCGTGGGCGGCTTTGCCGATGGCGCGGAGGCCGCACGGTTCTGCGCCGACCTTCGGGCGGCGGGGCGCAACTGTTTCGTACGGGGGCGCTGAGCCTAGCCGCGTTTACCGGTGAGCGCCTTGGCGGCCAGCACCAGCAGACAGCCGACGAACAGCACGCCCGCGATGGCGCGTGCGGCGTCGACCAGGAAGCCCAGCACGGCAAGGCCGACCATGGCGGCGAGAAGGATCAGAACCCATTTTCCCATGAGCTTAACAATGGCCGTCCCGGCGAGATGTTCCATCTCGGCGCGCACCGTGGCGCTTTTTCCGAGGTCACGAATTCAAAACCATCTATGGTGATAGGGTGAGTTCGATCCGGCCGCGCGGGGACGCGGCGCGGGTCCTATCAGACGTGAAATGGCCACGGCGACGCTGTTCAATGGTGGGCGTTGCTTGAGGACGGACCATGCTGACAGGACTGAGACAGTTCCTCGTGAGTCCCGTGACGGGGCTGGTTGCGATCGCTGTCGCGATCGCGCTGGCGGTCGCCCTGGGCGTCGCGTCGGCCAACTGGCGGTCGCAGGCGGCACGCTATGAAATCCGCATCCAGGAGCTGACCCGCGGCGCCGAGAAGGCCGAGGCGGGGCTGCGTATGGAATTGGCCTCGTGCCGGGCGTCGGGCGAGGCGCCGCGTGACCTCGAGCCGCAAATCGCGGCGTCGCGCGATGCGCCGATCGGGGCCCGCCGACTGCTGGAGCAGCAACCCGAAGGCATCGACGCCTGCGCTCGCATGGAAAGCGCGGATCAGGCCGTGCTGTCGAACCTCAAGCCATGACCCCGACGACGCGAGCCGCCATGGTCCTCATGGCCGCGATGACCTTGGCTGGCTGCCAGACCCTGCGGCGAGAGACGGCGAAGCCGCTCCCGTCGCCGCCTCCGGCCCCGCCGCCGGTGGTGGTCGTTCCGAGGCCACAGCCGCCGCTCCCACCGCCGCCGCCGCCGCCGCAGAAGAGTTGCGTGCCGCGATCGTTGCCGCCCGCGCCACGCTATCCGGATACGGACGCGGCCCTGAGGTCGGCCCCCGGAGCGGCCGATCGCTATCAACTGCTGGCTGCGGGACGGATCCTGCGCCAGGACCGCCTGAACGACCTGGAGCGGGTGATCGCCGGCTGCCGCTGACGGGCGGCTCCGCCAGGATGTTCGTGCGCTAGACCGGCAGCCCGACGGTCACCGATCCCGTATAGCCGGCCGAGGGGCTGCCCGTGAGCGTCGGCGTCATGGCGGCGATCTGGGCCGTGGTGTTGTCGCCAAAGACGCCGTCGCTGGTTGTGCTCGTCTGGGCGAATCGGGACGCGCTGTTGGTGTAGCCGCCGGCCGCGTAAACGGCGGTGCAGGCCGCGGCGGGCATCGCGAACTGCGAGACCAGCAGCCGGTTGGCATAGGCCGTCGCCGTGCTCAGCGAGCGATAGACCTCGAAATGGATGTGTGGGTAACGGCCGGCGTAGCAGCCGGGGAAGATGGTCGTGAACGTCACCTGGCCGTTGGTGGCGGTGGCCTGGACGCCGCGCAGGTAGTTCTGCTGTGGAAGGTCGTAGATCGAGTACTGGCCATTCTGATCGGCGTGCCACATGTAGATGGCGTAGTCGGACAGGGCCGCGCACGAGGCGTTGGTGTTGACTAGGTTGATGGTCAGGGTGAGCTGCACGCCCGTCGCCGTTCCCGAGAGGCCGCCGAAACTGCTGCGTATGTCGCTTCGGACCACGCCGCTGGTGTTCAGGATGTTGGACAGGACGCCGTTGGCCATGTTCGAGCCGTCGGCGGGATAGGGACCGTTCGTCTCCGTCGGGGTCGCCGAACAGCTCGAGCTGGTGGTCCCGCCCGTCGTACCTGTACCCGTCGTGCCGGTCCCGGTCGTCGTGGTGGTCGTGGTCGTGGTCGTCGTCGCGGAGGACGTTGAGGTGTCCGAACCGCCCGAGCCGCCGCAGGCGTTCAGCAGCAGCGCGCCGCCGCCCAGGGCCATCATTCCCAGCATCCGGCGGCGGGCGACCATCTGGCGGTCCAGCGCCTCAAGATCGAAGGCCAATCCCCGGTCGTGGTCGTCGGTCTCTTGCATCGGCGTCCCTTGCACATGGTGTCGAGACGACCGGCGTAGGGATGCAACAGGGCCGCAATGTTGCGGCCCTGTTACATTTGAGTTTCGTCGCGAGGGTTGAAACGCAAGACGCCCCGGCCGCAAAGCCGGGGCGCCCAAGGCGCTCTGAACGACGACGCCGTCAGAAGCGGTACTGCAACTCCACCCCGTAGGTGCGCGGCGGCACGTAGGACAGGGTCTGGTTGATGAAGCCCTCGTTGGGACCGGCCGTGTTCAGCCGCGTGCCGTCGATGCCCGCGAGACCCCGCGAGTCGAAGACGTTCTTCATGAAGCCGATCACCGTGAAGCGATCGTCCTTGTCGGTGAAGAGCAGGCGCGCATCCACCTGATCCCAGGCCTTGGCCTTGCTGTAGTAGCGGTTGAACAGCGAGTAGTAGGTGTCGTCCTTCCACACATAGGTCAGCGAGGCGGTGACGCTGCCCGGGTCCAGGGTCCAGGTGTAGTTGCCGTTCAGGGTGATCCGGTGAGGCGTGGACGAGGGCAGGCGGGCGCCATCCAGGTCCTGGTTGAGGGCCGCCGTGGGGCTGGCCAAGGCGGCGGCGCTGTTGCCGGCGAGCTGGGCGCCCGGTAGCAGGCCCCGCGGATCGTTGGAGTCCTGGAAGCAGCACCCCTCCCGGACCTTGCTGTCGAGATAGCTATAGTTTGCCAGGATCTGCAGGTTCTCAATCGGCTGCCAGATGGTTTCCAGCTCAAACCCTAGGATGCGGGCCTTGGGCAGGTTGAAGAACTGAGTCTGGTTGGTGCCCAGCACGGGGTCGAGACCGGTCAGCGGCACCTGGATGTCCTGATAGTCGTACCAGAAGGCCGAGGCGTTCGCCTGGAACGTGCCGCCGAAGGTCTTCTTCGCGCCGATCTCATAGGCGTCGATCGTCTCTTCCTTGGTGGTCACGAACACCGGCAGCGTCGTCTGGCCGGAGTTGAACCCCCCCGCTTTGTAGCCGCGCGTGTACTTCGCATAGACCAGGGTGTCCGCGTCCGGCTTCCAGTCCACGCCCAGGGCGCCGGTCAGGCCACTCCAGTGGTTCTTGAGTTGGCGGTGACGGAGGCCCGTCGTCGGGTCGGTATAGACGGGGCCCACGACGGACGGGTCGGTCTGCACCGTCGTGGCGCTGGCCGAGACGAAGTTCGTCACGTCGATGGGCCGGCCGAACGCCTGCAGAACGGCGGGACAGCCGGCGCTGGGCGAAACGAAGCACAGCAGACGCGCGCTCTCGAACGACCGCTTTCGGTCGTAGGTGTAGCGCAGCCCCGCCGTGACCTTCAGGGTTTCGGTCGCCTGCCAGTCCACCTGGGCGAAGGTGGCGTAGGACTCGCTGACATTGTCCGAGCCGCCAAAGGCGTACTGTCGCAGCGGGTTCGGAGCGCCGGCGCGCCCATCGGGGCCGACCGGGGTCTCGTAGCGCGCATCATCGGGATAGCGCGCGTCGGTGGCGTCGTAGTTCGAGCCCTCGCGGAACTGATAGAGGCCCACCAGCCACTGGACGGGCCCGTCATGGGTGGAGGCGAAGTTCAGCTCGTTCGAGAACCACCAGACCTCTTCCAGATACTGATTGTTCTGGCGCGGATAGATCAGGGTGCTGCCGCCCGGGATGTTGGTGCCGGTCTGGGCGGAGGTGACGAGGAACGGCGTCGTTCGGTTGGTGGCGTCGACGTCGGTCTGCAGTCGGTATTCGTAGTAGGTGTAGCCGCCGATGTAGCGGACATCGACATTGTCCAGATGCAGCGTCGCCTGGAGGCTGTAGCCGTTGTTCTCCAGGCTGATGTAGTTGGAATCGTCGGTGGAGAAGCAGAAGCGGCAGATGTTCCCCGGCAGGTCGTCGGTGAAGCCGAACTGGCTGCTGGGCGTCAGGCCCGGGCTGCGGTTGTAGAGACGGCTGCCGTCGCGGCGGCCGTAGAGGATCGTCGAGCGACCGCCGGGACCGCGGCCGATGTTGTGCCATTCGGCGGTGTCGGCCTTCAGCCACCATTCCAGCTTGCCGTCGCCCAGGCTGCCATCGAGTTGGCCCTCGAGCTGCCACTGGTCGCCGCGGCCGCCTTCCGACGGACCCCCGGCCAGGTTGGTGAAATAGCCCTTGTTGCGGTCGTCGTAGCTGCCGGCGATCCGGCCGCGGATGTTGCCAATCAGCGGGCCCGAGACCGCGGCCTCGACGGCGCGGGCGGCGTAGTTGCCGACGCTGCCGCGGATCTCCGCGTAGAGGTCGTCGGTGGGACGCTTCGAAATGATGTTCAGCGCGCCGCCGACCGAGTTGCGGCCATAGAGCGTGCCCTGCGGCCCGCGCAGCGCCTCGGTCCGGTCAATGAACAGCGTGGAGCGCGCGAACGCGGTGACCGACGAGGTGTAGACCCCGTCGTTGTACATCGCCACGCCGCCCTCGGAGGAGCGGTTGTTGGTGAAGCGGCCGATGCCGCGCATGCTGATGCGGTCGTTGTTGGTCGAGTAGGCCAGGCCCGGCGTGAAGTTGGTCAGGTCCTGGACGGAGTTGATGCCCACCACCTCGCGACGCTCGTCGGTGAAGGCGGAGACGGCGACCGGCACGTCCTGCAGGGACTGCTCCCGCTTTTCGGCGGTCACGACCAGTTCTTCGATCTCGTTGGTCGCGGACTGCGCATAGGCCGCGCTGGCCATCGCCGCGCTCGTCGCGGCCGTCGCCGCCCAAACGCAAGACAGCAGAATTCGCTTTCTGGATATCATTGGAACGCTTCCCCCAAGCCCATTTTGATAGCGTCTTTGTCGACGCTTAAATTCGAATGTCCGGCATGGTGGATGTCACGTCAACCAACAGGTTACATATACCTCCGATTTTCGAACATGTTGTACGGTCTGACGCCGCAGTCGGTTGGGCGCGCGCGCGCGGCGCCGCGGATGCGCCCCACGCTTGCTCGTTTCAGGTTCCACCGCGGACGCCGCGGCGCAGATTTTGACCGAATGGTTTGTGCCGATCCGGCCGCGAAAGCGGGTGTTGGCGACTACTCCGTGATGTCGATGCTCTCCGGCGCCTTGCCGTCGCGTTCAGCCTTGCGCGCACCGGCGAGGATGCCCGGAAGGGCGTAGTTGCCCTCATGGCAGGCGTACTCGTACATCGGCCCGGATGTGGCGTTCATCGCCATCTCGGCGCGCCACGTCTGGGTGAAAATCTCCGGGTCGGTCACCTCGAACGCGTAGACGATCTGCCTGTCTGAAACGCGGGTAAAGCGCTCGATCACCTTGGCGTTCGGCGACAGGAAGAGGCTGGCGCCGAAATACGGCCGCAGCGATTCGGCCGGATTGAAGTTGGTGGTTTCGACCACGAGCGTCTCGCCTTCCCACCAACCGACGCTGTCGCCCATCCAGGGGCGGATGTGCGCCGGCTGATGCTTGCGGTCTCCCAGGCGAATGATGCGCGCGTCGTGGTTCATCTCGACGACGATGACCACGTGATCCTTGGCCTGCTGGATCTGGTAGTTGTTGTTGTAGAGCACGTTCATCATCGGCGGTCCGGCCGTCGACCCGAAGCCCAGGATGCAGCGCTCGCCCAGGGGCCGGCCCTCGGGGCCGTCAAAGTTTACGCGCGCCGACTTGAGGGTGGCGTCGAACAGTTTTCGGCCCGCCGGGCTCCAAGGCAGCTTTCCATCGGCCGGCTCCACGAGCCACGAGGTCCGCACCTGGCCCCCGATGCGGCCGTAGGATGTGCCGGGGTCGATCCAGGCGGTGTTGTAGCCGCCCGGATCGTTGGCGGCGGGCGGGGCCGGGGCGTTGGGATCGGTGGGCGCGTTGGAGGCGCTCATCATCTTCGCGCGCGCCTGCTCGGCGGCCTTGGCCTGGGCCTCGGTGATGGTCAGTGTCTTGAAGTTGGCCGGCCGTTCCAGGCTGGTCAGCGAGGCGTTGGTCCAAACCCCTTCGAAGTCGGGCTGGCCGAACGCGTTGCGTGGGGCTTTGTAGGTCGCCTGGGCGGCGGCGGACGAGGCAAGGGCGGC
>JAIXTR010000481.1 GCA_027483845.1 Caulobacteraceae bacterium
CCTCGCGAAGGCCGAGGGCCGGCGCACGGGCCGCACCATCGGGACCTATCCCGAGATGAAGCACCCGGCCTATTTCGCCAGCATCGGCCTGCCGCTGGAGACCCGCCTGGCCGACGCCCTGAAGGCGAACGGCCTTGCGACCCGCAGCGCGCCGGTCTTCGTCCAGTGCTTCGAGGTCGAGCCGCTGAAGACGATCGGTAAGCTGGTGCAGAGCCGCCGCGTCATGCTGGTCGGCCAGGGCGCCGCGCCGGTCGACGTGAAGTCCGAGGCTGGTATCAAGGCCATCGCCGCCTTCGCCGAGGGCCTTGGGCCGGAATGGCCGCTGGTCGTCCCGACGACGAGCGGCGTGCTGGGCGCGCCGACCGAGCTGGTGAAAAGGGCCCACGCCGCCGGCCTGGCCGTCCACCCCTGGACCGTCCGCGCCGAGAACGCCTTCCTGCCCAAGAGCCTGCAGCGCGGCGACGGCGCCGCCGCGCACGGCGACGCGGACGCGGTCCTCAAGGCGATCTATGCGGCGGGCGTCGACGGCGTCTTCAGCGACTTCCCTGGCCTGGCGGTCAAGGCGCGGAACGGTGTCCGATAGGGCGCGGCAGCTCCAGATATATGCTGTCGCACCACGTTTCGCCGACCAGCCAGGTCTTTTCGGCCCGCCGCGTCTCGACGAAACCCAGGCGAAGCAACAGCTTCAGCGAGGAGTCGTTTCGTGGGTCGACGTCGGCCAGGATCGCCGGGATCGGAAAGGTCTCGAACAGGTGCGGGATGATTGCCGCCAGCGCCTCACGCGCCAAGCCCTTCGACCAGTGATCCGGGTGCAGGATGTAGCCGATCTCGGGGACCCGCCAACAGCCGGCCTTGCCGATCACCCGGCCCTCGTATTCCACGACGAAGTCTGAACTCTCGCTCGGATCAGCGGCGATCATGCCAGCCAGCCAGTCGCGCGTCTCGGCCTCGTCCTTGTGCGGTGGCGACGACCAATAGCGCATCGCCAGCGGCTCGCGGAAAACCCCATGCAGCGCGTCCAGATCGTCCGCGCGTGCTCGCCGCAGCCGTAACCGTTCGGTGACCAGCTCGGTCACGCTGCCTCGAACTGCAGGGCCGCCAGCCGGGCGTAGAGCCCGTTCTTCGCTACCAGGTCGGCGTGGGTGCCCTCTTCGACCACGCGCCCATCGTCCATGACCACGATCCGGTCGGCCTTGAGCACCGTCGCCAGGCGGTGGGCGATGACGAGGGTCGTGTGGCCCTTCATCGCCTCGTCCAGCGCCCGTTGCACCAGATGCTCGTTCTCGGCGTCCAGCGCGCTGGTGGCCTCGTCCAGCAGCAGGATCGGCGCCTCGCGGATCAGCGCCCGCGCGATGGCCAGCCGCTGACGTTGTCCGCCCGACAGGGTGCGGGCGCGGTCGCCGACCACCGTCTCGAGACCCTCCGGCAGCGCCGCCAGGAAGCCCTCGGCCTGGGCCGCGCGCACCACCTTGCGGACATCGTCGTCGCTGGCGCCCTCGCGACCGAAGCGGATGTTCTCGGCGGCCGAGCCTGAGAACAGCGGGCTCTCCTGCGCGACCAGGGCCATGTGCGCGCGCACCTCGGACGGCTCGGCGTCGCGCAGATCCACCCCGTCCAGCAGGATGCGGCCGGCCTGCGGGTCGTAGAACCTGAGCAGCAGTCGGAAGACCGTGCTCTTGCCCGCCCCCGACGGTCCGACCAGCGCCACGCGCTCGCCCGGCCGCACATGCAGCGTGAAATCCTTCAGCGCCGGCAGCTCGGGCCGGCCGGGATAGGCGAAGGTCACGCCCTCGCACACCACCTCGCCCCGCGGCGGGTTGGGCAGGGCCGTCGGGTTGGGCGGCGGCGCCACGCCCGGACGGGCGTCCAGCAGTTCGCCCACCCGCTCCATGGCGCCGGCCGCCTTCTGCACGTCTCCCCAGGTCTCGCCCAGCGCGCCAACCGAGCCCGCGGCCATCACCGACAGGAACGCGAACTGGAACAGCGCCCCCCACGAGATCTCCCCGCGCAGGCCGGCGTGAACCCCCAGCCAGAACACCCCCACGATTCCGCCGAACACCAGCACGATCACGGCCGCGGTCATGGCCGCCCGCGTCGCGATCCGCCGCATCTGGGCGCGGAACGCCTGCTCCACCGCCCCGCCGAAGCGGTCGGCGGCGGCCCGCTCGCGCCCGAAGGCCTGCACGGTCTCCAGCGCGTCCAGGCTCTCGCCTGCCGAGCCTACCGCGTCGGCGAACCGGTCCTGGGCCGAGGCGGTCAGCTTGCGCACCCGTCGGCCGAACAGGAACAGCGGCGCCAGGACGAACGGGAAGGTCAGCAGCACCAGGCTGGTCAGGTGCGCGCTGACGAACATCAGCAGGATCAGCGCCCCGATCAGGGTCAAAAGGTTGCGCAGCGCCACCGAGACCGAGGTCGCCAGCAGGTTCTCGACGATGGCGATGTCGGTGGTCAGCCGCGACAGGACCTCGCCCGTCCGCGTCTGCAGGAAGAACGAAGGATCCAGGGTCAGGATATGGCCATAGGTGGCCTTGCGCAGGTCGGCGACCACCCGCTCGCCCAGGCTGGTGACGAAGTAGAAGCGCAGCGCCGTGGCGATCGCCAGGGTCAGGGCGACGCCGCCCACGACCAGGAACCGGCGGTCCACCGTGGCGGCGTCAAGCCCGGCCTTGGTCAGATTGTCCACCACCAGGCGGATCGCCCCCGACATCCCCAGCGTCGCACTGGTCGACAGCAGGAGGAACACCAGCGAGGCCAGCGCCCGGCCCCAGTGGGCGACCAGGAACGGCCGCAACCGTCCGAGCGCGCTCACATTGCGGCTCTTGCCGCGCTTGGCGGCGCTTTCCGCCAGCGTCTGGGCCATGGCCTGGCCGGCGCTGGGCCGGCCCTCGACTTGGGATCCGGGCGCGGAAGACTCTGGCCCCGGCTCGCTCATCGGTTACGCACCTTGCATTTGTCCGCGCCTTTATTTATACGCGCGGCTTCCTTTTCGACCGCCTTCACCGGCGGCCGGCCCAAGTTGGCCGCTCCAATACGTCAGGCGCCCGTTCGATGAAACAAGACACTCACCCCGACTATCACTTCATCACCGTGGTGATGACCGACGGCACCTCCTATCAGACGCGTTCCACCTACGGGAAGGAAGGCGACACGCTGAACCTGGATATCGACCCGAAGACCCACCCGGCGTGGACCGGCGGCGGTCACCAGATGCTTGACCGCGGCGGCCGCGTGTCGCGCTTCAACGCTAAGTTCGGCGCCTTCACCCGCAAGTAAGCGGCGCGATCCCCGCGCAGCCGGGGATCCAGGGCCCAGGATTCAGAACGCCGCGAGGGGCAACCTTCGCGGCGTTTTCATGCGTGTCCTTCTCCCCTTGCGGGAGAAGGTGGGCCGCGCGAGCGGCTCGGATGAGGGGTCGCGCCGACCCTCCCCGGGAAACGAAAAAGGGCCGCCACGGATGGCTCCATGCGACCCCTCATCCGTCAGCCTGCGGCTGACACCTTCTCCCGCAAGGGGGAGAAGGGCGACATTCGTTCAGCCCCCGAAGGCGCTCTTCAGACGGTCCATGTGGCCCAGAACGGGATTGGCCGGCTCGGCCGTCTGGCTCTCGAGGTACATCCGCTTGTCCAGGTGCCGGACCCGCTCGTACAGCCGCTCGGCGCGGTCAGCGAGGCCGGTCAGGCCGCGGGGCAGTTCCTGGCGCGCCGCGTCGGTTTCCCGCGACACGTCCTCGGCATTCAGGCGATAGCGATCCTCGCAGGCCGAGGCTGGGGCCATGTCGCCCTCGCGCACCGCCCGCTGCACCAGCAGCCACGAGGCCACCTGCATCAGGCGGGTCGTCAGGCGCATGCTCTCGGCGGCATAGGCGAGCGCGGCGTTGCGCGACAGCAGCTTGGATTCCTGCCGGCCCTCGCCGTCCAGGTAGCTGGCGGTTTCCTCGACCAGCTCCATGCCCTCCTGGAACGTCCGCTCGAACAGCTCGGAGCGGGCGAAATCCTGGATGACGTTTCCGCGCCAGTCGGGGCTTTGGATATCCTGCATTGGATGCACTCTATACCCGCTTGGGTTTCTAGGCGCTGAACGAAACGTCGCGCCGCGACGTCGCCGTGCAACCGCTGTGCCAGGGTCTGTAGTCTAGGCGCGGGGCGCGAACAGGGCGTCGGCGGCGGCGCGACCGGATCGCTTCTTGTCGATCTGGGCCCGTACCCGGCGCGCCTCGGCGTCCAGCACCTCGAGCCGTTCTTCCAGCTCCGAGATCCCGAACAGATCGAGGTCCTCTCGCACCGCGTCCAACAACCGCTGCCCGCGGCCGACACGGACTTCAGCAGGTTCGTCCATATCTGAACCCTCCTTTGCGTCCCCCGATCATGGGGCTATCTGAACGCGAGAGCCCGCTTTGCGCAAGTTTCAGGACATTTTGCCATGACCAGCCCCCTCGAAGCCGAGACCATGACCGTCATCGCCATCGACGGCGGCAAGGGGCCGGCCTCGGCGCTGCACCCGGTCCGCCAGCCGATCCCCGAGCCCGGTCCAGGCCAGATCCTGATCAAGGTGAAGGCCGCGGGCGTCAACCGCCCCGACATTGTCCAGCGTAAC
>JAIXTR010000005.1 GCA_027483845.1 Caulobacteraceae bacterium
TCCCCGTTCTGAACGACAGCGCCGTTCAGAACGAATTTCTCTCCGGGCCTCAAAGACAGCTTCAGCGGCAAAACCCGCCCCCTGATCTCGGAGCCTGCGAACCGGCGATTCGATTCGACCGAACCATAATCACCCTCCTGAGGCTCCAACGCACCCTACGCTTAACGCCGACGCGTTAACGCGCGATTGCCGGTGGGAATCTTGGGCGCCCTTAAGCGTGGCTTAAGCATAATCGCGCGATGCAAAGGTGAGCCCGCAGGAGTTCTCCGATCATGCCCGCCAAGGACCCGACCACCGTGGTGTCCGCTCTCGCGCTCGGTACGTCCGCGCAGCCGGCAGCGATCAATCCCCAGATCGTCGGCGGCCCGATGGGCCAGGCCGGGTCGAAGGAGGCGCTCGAACGTCTAAACGCCTCAATGTCGGAACTGCGCGCGATCGCCGCTAAGCCGATGCTGGATCAGGCGCTGCAAGCTCTGACCGCGGACCGGCACCAGGAAGGGGCCGAATGGGCGATCAAGGCGCTTGAGAAGGACGAGACAAGCGGGTTTGGCTGGTACCTGCTGGCGATCGCCCGCGAGCGGGTCGGCGACTTCACGTCGGCGATATCGGCCTACGAGACGGCCCTGCGGCTCCTGCCGGACCATGCCGAGGTCGCCAACGACCTGGGCCGCCTCGCCTATCGGCTCGACATGAAGCCCCAGGCCGAGAAGCTGTTCCGCCACTTCCTGGCGCGCTTCCCGGGGCACCACGAGGGCGCGAACAACCTGGCCTGCGTGCTGCGGGATCGTCTGGCCTACGATGAAGCCGTGGGGTTGCTCCGGCCGGTGATCGTTGAAAACCCCGGCGTGCCGATGCTGTGGAACACCATGGCGACCATCCTGGCCGAACAGGGCGACTACGCCACGGCCGAGATCTTCTTCCGCGAGGCGCTGCGCCTCGATGAGACCTTCGCCAAGGCCCGCTATAACCTCGCCAACGCCCGGCTCTCACAGGGCGATGGCGAGGATGCCCTCGTCCTCTGCGAGGAAGCCCTCACGCGCCCCATGACCGACGACGAACGTCAGATGATGGAGCTGTCGCGCTCCACCATGCTGCTGGCGCTCGGCCGGTTGGGCGAAGGTTGGGATGCCTATGAGGCGCGCCTGCACCCGGCGCACCCCGACGTGACGCACTTCATGGTCGATGTGACCAGGTGGACGCCGGGCGCCGACCTCGCCGGCAAGTCGCTGCTCGTCATCGGCGAACAGGGCCTGGGCGACGAGGTGCTGTTCGGCCATCTCCTGCCGGATATCATCGACGCGTTGGGTCCAGACGGCCACCTGACCCTGGCGGTCGAACCGCGGCTGGTGGATCTTTTTCAGCGCAGCTTCCCGCAAGCGACCGTCGGGGCGCATGCCACCTATCTGAAGGCCGGCAGGACCTACCGCACCCTGCCCTTCGTGATGGATTTCTCGGCGTTCGACCTGTGGACGCCGCTGGCGTCCCTGCTCCGCCAGTTCCGCCGCACGACCAGCGCCTTCCCCGATCGGGTCGGCTTCCTCACGCCCGATCCGGACCGGGTGGCCCACTGGCGCCGCGAACTGGAAAAGGCGCCGGCTGGGGTCAAGGTCGGGCTGCTCTGGAAGAGCAACATCAAGAACGGCGCCCGCTACCGCTTCTACTCGCCATTCGCCGACTGGGCGCCGGTCCTGCAGGCCAAGGGCGTCACCCTGGTCAATCTGCAGTACGGCGACTGTTCCGAGGAGATCGCCCAGGCCGAGCGCGACTTCGGCGTCAGCATCTGGACGCCTCCTGGGATCGACCTGAAGCAGGACCTGGACGATGTCACCGCGCTGTGCGCGGCCATGGACCTGGTTGTGGGCTTCTCCAATGCGACCATGAACCTCGCCGCCGGCGGCGGCGCTCCGACCTGGCTCATCTCCGTGCCGGGCGCCTGGACCCGTCTCGGGACGTCGCGCTACCCCTGGTATCCGCAGGTTCGCACGTTCACGACCCCCGCCTTCGGCAACTGGACCCCGGTGATGGACGCCGTCGGCGAGGCCGTCACCGCGTTCGTGGCGGAACGCTGAACGCGCCCAGGGATTGATCGCGCAGGCGCCGACGTCCGGCGCCGGCGCGAGGAGTCCCCCATGTCCGAATCCCCCGATCTCGACGGCCAAGACGCCCAGGATGGCGCGGAGGCCTATGACGCCCTTCTCGACGACGATGGGTCGGGGCTGGGCGAAGAACGCACCTTCGAGGAACTGCCTGAGGTCGAGGATCTGACCCAGGTGGCCGGAGATCGCGACGATGACGAGGCGCTGGCCCTCGACGCCGACGAATTCGACCCCGATGCCATCGACGACAACGACACCGAGGAAGACCACGAGCTCGACTACCATGCCGCTTCGGCGGAACGGGAAGACGACCTGGACGGCCAGGGGCCGGAAGACGCCTTCGACGAGGATCGCGTGCCGACGACCGACGTCGACGGTCTCGAGCAAACCGCGGACGCCCTTTCCGTGGACGGCGACGAGGATGAAGTCAGCGACTTCGAATCGACGAAGGTCGACGACGCCGACCTCCGTGATCTCGGCTACGGCAAGCCGACCGCCTAGAGGTCGAAACCCTTCTCGCGCAGGCGGCGCAGGCTTTCGGCTCTCTGCGCCGCCCAATCCTCGGCGAGCAGGCCCAGACCCACGACATCCATCGGTGCGCCATTCTTCCAGACATGCGCGCGCAGCAGGGCCTCCCGCTTGAAGCCGAACGATTCGTGCAGCTTCACGACCGGCGCGTTGTCGACCAACACCTCGCAGCAAAGCTTGTTCAGGCCGCGCTCGGCGAACACGTGCTCGATGACCTTGAACTCGACGACGGCGCCAACGCCCCGGCCGCGGGTCGAGCCGTCCGCCAGATAGTACGCCCAAGCGCATTTCCGGTGCGCCGGTGCGATATCGTAGAGGTTGGCCAGACCCACGGGCCGACCATCCAGCTGGATGATCCAGTAGGCCCGGGTCGAATCCGCCAAGGCGGCGTGGAACCAGCGGTGGTGCTCCGCCTCGGAAATCTCGTGGTCGCTGTACATCCAGGCCGCGATCTCGGGCAGGTTGCGCCAGGCCCGAAGCCGGTCCTTGTCCGCTGCTTCGAGCGGCCGCAAGCCGATGTCAGGGGCGGTCATGCGGCGGCTCCAGAG
Organism: Caulobacteraceae bacterium; assembly: GCA_027483845.1. Lineage (GTDB taxonomy): Bacteria > Pseudomonadota > Alphaproteobacteria > Caulobacterales > Caulobacteraceae > Phenylobacterium. The sequence continues at coordinate 3,173 of JAIXTR010000005.1, forward strand.
CTGTTGCGCGGCAGCGCCGCCACCTCGGCGCTGGTGAAGGCCGGGTTGGCGGGATAGAGGCGCGAATAGACGTCCTGAACGAACGCCAGATCCTCCGGCAGGTCCACCGTCCAGCGCAGATGGGCCAGGGAAACGGGCTGGGACAGGTAGGCCAGCCGGAACCGGTCCGGACGACGATAGATGAAGGGGGTGACATGCTCGCGCTCGTAAGGGTCGGTCGCCTCGCGCACGGCCTGCTCCAGCGCCTCTCGGCGCATGACCTCCACGTCCAGGCCGTGAGGATAGGTGCGGACCGCCGGTGTGTTGCTCGCGTAGTCGGCGTCGGCCTCTCGATAGCAGTCGATGGTGGCGTCGATCACAGTCCAATCCGCCAGCGGGCAATCGGCGGTCAGGCGGACCACCGTGTCGGCCTCTGGAACCATCGCCATCGCGCCGCCGAAGCGGTCGAGAACGTCGGCCAACGCGCCACGGAACACCAGGTGTCCCAGCCGCTGGACATAGTCGACCAGCGCATCGTCGCTGGGATCGATACTGGTCGCCACGACGATGCGGCCGATCCGCGCGGACCGGCTCAGCCGCTCAAGCTGGCGGCCAATCATTGGCTCGCCCAGGATCGGGGCCATCACCTTGCCGGGCAGCCGGCTGGAGGTCATGCGCGCCTGAAGGATCGCCAGGTTCAAGTCGGAAGTCCCCGCGACGGCGATGGAGAGCCCAAGGACTATTCCGCGTCCGCCGCATGGGCAATGGCTGGGTCCCTGCCCTAACGGACGCGCGATCTCGCTTGAACATCCGGTACAGGCCTATACGTTGCCATCAGACAAACAACTGTTCGAACGTGGGCTTGGCGCCCACGCGGGGAGCCTAGATGAGCCGTCAACGTTTCGAAGGGACCGACGACTACGTCGCAACCGAGGATCTCAAGGTCGCGGTCAACGCCGCCATCGCCCTGGAGCGTCCGCTCCTCATCAAGGGCGAGCCTGGCACCGGGAAGACGGTCCTCGCCGAACAGATCGCCAAGGCGCTGGGATCCGAACTGATCACCTGGCACATCAAGTCGACGACCAAGGCCACGATGGGCCTCTACGAGTACGACGCCGTCACCCGCCTGCGTGACAGCCAGCTCGGCGACGAGCGGGTCAAGGACGTCAAGAACTACATCAAGAAGGGCAAGCTCTGGGAGGCGTTCGAACACGGTGGCCGCCCCGTCCTGCTCATCGACGAGATCGACAAGGCTGATATCGAGTTCCCGAACGACCTCCTGCAGGAGCTCGATCGCATGGAATTCTACGTCTACGAGACGAATGAGACGATCAAGGCGGCGGTCCGCCCGATCGTGATCATCACCTCCAACAACGAGAAGGAACTGCCGGACGCCTTCCTGCGCCGCTGCTTCTTTCACTACATCCGCTTCCCCGACAGCGAGACGATGCAGGCCATCGTCGACGTCCACTATCCGGGGATCAAGGCCAAGCTGGTCGCCGAGGCGCTCCGCATCTTCTACGACATGCGCAAGGTGCCGGGCCTGAAGAAGAAGCCGTCCACCTCCGAGCTGCTCGACTGGCTGAAGCTGCTGATGGTGGAAGACATCGACGGGGATACCCTCGCCGAGAAGGATCCGACCAAGCTGATTCCGCCGCTTCACGGCGCCCTGCTGAAGAACGAGCAGGACGTGCATCTGTTCGAGCGGCTGGCGTTCCTCGCTCGCCGCGAAGGCGCGGCGCGTCCCGGCCAGCAGTAACGCCTCGCCGCAAGGCGTTACGGCGAATTCATTCGCCTTTTGGAAGGGCTCCGACCACCCTTTGGGGAACGGACGGAGCCCTTTTTCATGAAGCCGATCTCTCTCGCCGCTGTGTCCGCCCTGGCGCTGACCGCCGCGGCGTGTGGCCCCAAAGTCCCGGTGGCTCGGGCGGCGCTGGACTGCCCCCCGACCGAGGGCGAACTCAGCCGCACGTCGGTTTCGCCGGACGGCAAGGCCTGCACCTACGTGAACAAGGGCGGGGCCGAGGTCACCCTTCAGCTGGTCAATGTCACCGGGAGCGCTGACGCCACACTGGCCGACATCGAAACGACGTTGCTCGCGAACCGGACGCCCGCCACGACGGCTGACGCCGCGAAGGCGGGCAGCCCCGACAAGCCCGGCAGCGAGGTCCTCAAGGACGCCGCCAAAGCGAACAAGGAAGCCGCCGACGACACCAAGGGCCTCTCGGTCTCAGTCACGCTCGACGACAAGAACGACCAGCCCCGTGAACCCGCCGTCGTCAGCGAAGAGGGCGGCACGACCCGCGTGCGCCTCCCCGGCATCAGCGTGGTCGCCAACGACCATGACGAGACGGCCAACGTCCGCGTGGGTCCCATCACGATCGACGCCGGCGATGATGGCGCGACGGTCCGCATCCGCCGCGATGTGCGGTTGCGTGGCGAAGCGCTCAATCCCGAGAAGCGCGGCCTGCGGGCCATGTTCCTGTACACCGGATCGGACCTGCCGGACGGCTATCGCTTCGTCGGCTATGAAGCGGGCGGCCCCAAGCGGGGCCCGATCACCGTCGCCGTGGTTCGTTCGAAGTCCGAAGGCCCCGACGGCAGCGAGCTCTATCCGGACGTGAAGAAACTGGTTCGCAAGAACGGCGGGGTCTGAACCACTCCGAGTCGGAGCCGTGCACGGTCGTCCGTCCTTGCGAAGAGCCGTTAGGGAACCGCTGGATGAGACGCGTCGTCGCCGCCGCCTTCGTGAGCATGGATGGCGTCATGCAGGCGCCCGGACTGCCCACCGAGGACCCGACGGGCGGTTTCCGATTCGGTGGCTGGACCGCACCTCACGCGGACAGCGCGACCGGCGAATGGGTCATGGGCCTGTTCGAGACGCCGTTCGAGCTGCTGCTGGGCCGCCGGACGTACGAGATCTTCGCGGCCTACTGGCCGTTCATGCCGCCGGACCACCCCATCGCAGCCCGGTTCAACGCGACGACGAAGCACGTCGCCACTCGAGCGGACGCGCCCCTCACCTGGACGAACTCCGTCCGTCTGACCGACGCTGTCGCGGAGGTGGCCGCCTTGAAGCAAGGGGACGGCCCGCCTCTGCTGACACAGGGCAGCAGCGACCTGTTGAAGAGCCTGATCGCCGCGGGGCTGATCGATGAATACCGTGTGATGACGTACCCCGTGATTCTGGGGCGCGGTAAGCGGCTGTTCGGGACCGACGGCGCGCCAGCAGGACTCCGGCTCACCCGATCGGCGGTGTCCGCGACGGGCGTGACCCTCAGCGTCTACGAACCCGCCGGACCGGTCCCGACGGGTTCGTTCAACATCATCGAGCCCAATCCCCTCGAGGCGGCGCGGCAGGCGCGCATGGCGAGAGAGGAATGAGCGCGGCTCAGGCCGCCTGCACCTCGACCACCTTGTAGGTCAGCGGCCGGCCGTCCTCGTCGGTGACGGTCACATATTCGCCCACGGCGAAGCGGTGCTGGCCCAGGCGGTGGACGGGCTCGTCGTCGGCCGTATCCTCGTCGTCATAGTCGAAGAACCACCGCTGGCCCTTGCGCGCCAGGCGGCCGTCCACCGGATCCTCGTCCGGCGAGAACCGGCGCACGGTGCAGGCGTCGCGCGCCTTGCCGTACGCGGCCTCGTCCAGCATCCCGTCGGCGGTCAATGGTGCCGTCAGAGAGTAGCCCCGGTGGTCGTCGCCGCCGGCGAATTCGGTGCCGGGATTTCGGGCGAGCCGCATCACGATACGCGACAGGGTCATGGCGTCAGCTCCTGATAGGTCAGATGGGTCTAGTGGGAGAGAAACAGGCTGGGGCTGTCGGCGTTCAACAGCGTGCGCGTGGTGCCGCCGAAGATGAACTCCTGCAGCCTCGGGTGGCCGAACGCGCCGGCCACTAGAATCTCAGCGCCGGCCGAAGCCACCGCGTGAAGGATCGCCGGCGCGGCGTCGCCGCTGTCGGTGAGCAATTGCACCTCGGAGGCCACGCCCCGCGCCGCGTAGTAGCTTTGCAGGCGCGCGGGATCGAACGTCCGGGAGCTGGCCTTCGGCGCGGCGATGATCACCACGCGCGACGCCTTCTCCAGCAGCGGCGTCGCCAGGCGGGCGGCGCGGCTGGCTTCCTTGCCGCCGTCCCAGGCCACCGCCATCACGCCACCGACCTTCAGGCCCTCGCGGGCGATCAGCACTGGCCGCTGCTCGTCGGCGACCATCTGCTGGAAGGCCTCCGCCAGGGGACCGCGGCCGCGCGCGGAATCACTGGTGAAGACCACGACGTCCGATAGGCGGCTCTCGGCGGACAGGCCGGCCCAGACCGGGGTCTGCAGGGAGACGAACTGACGCTTGGCATAGGCCGCGCCGTCGGCGGCCTTGCGGGCGTTGGCTTCACCGGCCGCCGTCGCCTCCTTGAGGGACTCAAGCGCGGTGGTCTGGACGCCGCCCAGGAACCCCTCGCCCATCCACGGCATCACGTCGGCGACATCGGCCGGCGTGTAGACACATGCCAGTTCCGCGCCGAACGGTTCGGCGATCATCGCCGCAGCCGCGACAGCGGCGGCGTCGCCTTGGCCGCCGGATAGCGGCGCCATGATCCGAGCCCAACTCATCTTCGTTTCCTTCTTCGCGCCCCATCATCACGTAAGGTGAGATGACCCGGATTGATCTTTGTCAGTCCCTGGGCCAGTTCACGACCTCGACAGTGGAAGGAATGCGTGGGTGAGGAAAGGGCTGCGTCGCACGAAGGAGACGCCCCGGGCCTGGCAGCGGATGCTCTCGGGCCGGCGGTTGGATCTTCTCGACCCCTCGCCCATGGACATCGAGATCGAGGACATCGCCCACGGCCTTGCCCGCGTGGCGCGATGGAACGGGCAGACGGTGGGCGAGCACGCCTTCTCGGTGGCCCAGCATTCCGTCGTCGTCGAGGAGATCGTCGCCCACATCCAGCCCGAGATCGAACCCCGATGGCGACTGGCCGCGCTGCTGCATGACGCGTCCGAGTACGTGATCGGCGACATGATCAGCCCCTTCAAGTCGGCCCTCGGCGTCGACTACA
>JAIXTR010000330.1 GCA_027483845.1 Caulobacteraceae bacterium
GCTTCCGACGTGCCGATGGCCGCCGCGCGGACGCCGGGAGGGAGCTTCTTCATGATCGGCAGGCCGTTCACGGCCTTCTGCGCCTCGCCCAACTGGTAGCCGCCGTTGAGCTCGGCCTGAACCGTCATCCGCCGCTCGCGGTTCAGGCGATCGATCCGCGCCGGACCGGCTTGGAAGCTGATGTCCGCCACGCTGCCCAGGGTCGTCGTCTTGCCGCTGGCGGTGGGCACGCGCAGGGAGCTGATCCGATCGAGATCGGCGCGGGCGTCCTCGGGCAGGCGGATGCGGATCGGGATCCTCCGCTCGCCTTCGTTGAACTTTGCGACGTTGGCGTCGATGTCGCCCACCGTTGCGATCCGCACGATGCTGGCGATGGCGTCGGACGAGACGCCCAGGCGGGCCGCCTCCTCCGGCTTGGGACGGATGACGATCTCCGGCCCGACCGGCGGATTCGACGCCTTGGGGTCGGCCACCTGTGGCAGGCCGCGCATCTGCAGTTCCAGGTCGCGCGCGGCGCGCTCCAGGTTCTCGGGGTTGTCGCCGGTGAGGATCTGCTGGAAGCCGGCGCCGCCTTCGCCATCGAGGAAGCCCAGGCGGACGTCCGGAATCTTGCGCAGGTCCTCCCGCAGGCGGTCGCGAATCTCGGCGCCGCTGAGCTTGCGGTCAGGGTTTAAGAGGATGGTCGCGGTCCCCTTGCGTAGATCCCCGCTGCCACCGCCCGACATGCCGGGGCCGAAGCTGGAGACCGTGGAGCCGATCTGGACGAAGACGTCACGGACCTCAGGCTGCTTGCGGAACAGGGTGGTGATCTCAGCCGCCGTCGCCTCCATGTCGGCGACCGTCGCGCCGGGCGGGCCCTGGATGTCGACGTAGACGTAGTCGGGATCGCCGGCCGGCTGGAAGCCCTGGGGCAGCAGCGGCACGAGCGCCAGCGACAGGAAGAACAGGATGCCCCCTACGATGGAGGCGATGATCCGGTGAGCCAGCGCCCACTCCAAGATGTTCCGATAGAAGCCCTCGAAGGGCTTGCGGTCATGCGGCTTGGTGGTCGGCTTCAGGAAGTAGGCGGCCATCAGCGGCGTCACGAGGCGCGCCACAACCAGGGAGAAGAGCACGGCCACCGACACGGTCAGACCGAACTCCTTGAAGAACTGGCCCGGGATGCCGGGCATGAAGCTGACAGGCGTGAAGACCACGACGATCGCCATGGTGGTCGCCACGACGGCCAGACCGATGGCGTCGGCGCCCTCGATGGCGGCCTGGTAGGGCCTGACGCCCCGGGCCACGCGTTTCTCGATATTCTCGATCTCGACGATGGCGTCGTCGACCAGGATCCCGATCACCAGGGTCAGCGCCAGCAGGGTCACGACATTGAGCGAGAAATCGGCCAGCTTCATCACGAAGAAGGTCGGGATCAGCGAGATCGGCATCGCCAGGGCGGTGATCGCGGTGGCCCGCCAGTCGCGCAGGAAGAACAGCACCACCAGGGCGGCCAGGACCATGCCCTCGGCCAGCACGTTCTGCGTCGCGTGGAAGCTGGCGCGGGTCTCGTCCACGGACGAAAAGATCCGGGAGAATTTCACCCCCGGATGGGTCTTCTCCAGCTCGGCCAACTTGGCGACCACGGCGTCCTCGGCGCCGACGTCGCTGGCTTCCTTGGTCTTGGAGACCTGGAAACCCACGACAGGGCGACCGTTCAGCCGCGCGAAACCGCGAACCTCTGAGGCGCCGTCGCCCACGTCGGCCACATCGGCCAGCCGCACGAATGCGCCGCTGCCGGTGGGAATGGTGAGCTCGCGCAGTTCGGCCACCGTCTTCACGGTGCCAAGCACCCGCAGCGTCTGCTCGCGGCCGCCGATCGACACCCGGCCACCGGGGGCGTCAACCTGGAAGCTACGGAGCGCGTTGTTCACCTGGGTGGCCGTCAGGCCGCGGGCCGCCAGGCGGTCCGGATCGATGGCGACATTGATCTCGCGCGCGACGCCGCCGACGCGGCTGACCTGGGCGACGCCCTTGGCGGTCTGCAGCGTCCGGCTGACGGTGTCGTCCACGAACCAGGACAGTTCCTCATCGGTCATGGCCGGGGCGGAGACGGCGTAGGTCAGGATCGGGGCGGCGCTGTCGACCTCGACCTGGGTGACGGTCGGCTCGTCGATGTCGCGGGGCAGCAACGCCCGCGCCTGATCGATCTTCGAGCGGATCTCGTCGGTGTTCTTCTGCAGGTTCTCGCCGATCTCGAACTCGATCGAGGTCGTCGAGACGCCCTGGGTCACCACGGAGGAGATGTTGTTGACCCCGGTGACGCTGGCGATCGCGTCCTCCACCGGGCGGGTGATCTGCGTCTCCATCTCCCCCGGCGCGGCGCCGCTCTGGGTGACGGTGACGGCGACGATGGGAAACTGGATGTTGGGGAAGGCCTTAACGGCCAGACCGGTGTAGGCGATCACCCCGGCCAGGACGAGGCCGATGAAAAGCACCGCCACGGGGATCGGATTGCGGATCGCCCAGGCGGAGATCGCGAAGTGTTGCGGCTTCTCGCTCATTTGCGGGCCGCCGGTTGCGCCGGCCGGTCCGACGGACGCACCAGGTCGCCGTCAAGGAACAGGGACCCGGCGTTGGCGACGATCCGCGTGCCCGCCGGCGGGCCCTTCAGGATCTGGACCATGCCGCCGCCGCGGGCGCCGGTCTGCACCATGACCCGCTTCACCCGGTTGTCGTCGCCCACCACCATCACGCTGGCGCCGTCGGCGTCGAAGCGGATGGCGGCTTCCGGCACAGCCATCCCGTTGGCGGAGGCGTCGGCGAAGACCGCGCGGCCGAAGCCGCCGGCGCGGATGTCGCTGCGCACCGGCAGGGTGACCCGCACCTCGCCGAGCTTGGTCTGGGCGTCGATCTGCGGGCTGATCAGCCGGACCCGTCCCTGAACGACGGCGCCGCTCGGCAACGTCACGGTCGCGGTCTGGCCCACGCGGATGCGGGCGAGGTCGTCCTCGCTCAGGTCGGCGGATAGCTCGATCTGGCCGTCGCGGGCGATGCGGTACCAGGGCGTCGCGCCGCCGGCCGACATGTCGCCGGGCCGGACGGTCTTTTCCAGGATCAGGCCGGACACCGGCGCGGTGACGGCCAGCTTCGACCGCTGGGTGGTGAGCTGGCGCAGATTGGCCTTGGCGACCTGGGCCTGGAACCGGCGTTGGGCGATCTGCTCCTGGCTGATAACGCCCTGGCCGTCGAGATCGGCGACCCGCTCGGCCTGGTCCTGGGCCTGGGCGGCCTGGGCCTGGGCCTGAGCGACCTGGGCTTCCAGCAGCACACCATCCAGCTGCACCAGCGTCTGACCGGCGCGCACATATTGACCCACGTCGGCAAGCACGCGCGCCACGCGATAGCCGCTGACCTCGGGCAGGACGGCGGCCTCCTCGCGGGGGATCAGGTCGCCGGATGCGGCCAGGGCGCCGGTGATCGGCCGCGGCTCCAGCTGGATGACCGTCACGGCCCGGGCGCGCTGCGCCTCGGAGACCTTTTCGGGCGGCTTCTTGCATCCGGCCAGGGCCAGCACGGCGACCAGGGGCAGGAGAGCTTTGGCGAGCGTCATGCGTCGTCTCATTTGGCGGCGTAGGCCTGGACGGGCCAGCCGCCGCCCACGGCCTTGAAGGCCTGGACGGAGCGGCGGAGCGCCTGGACCTGAGCCGAGGTCAGCTGGGCGCGGGTGGCGCGCCAGGACTGTTCGGCCGAGAGGGTTGAATTTAAATCGGTGAGCCCGCGTTCATAGCCGATGCGGGCGGCGTTGAAGGCGCGCCGGGCCCGTGCCTCGCCCTCGGTCAGCAGGGCGACGCGCTTGCGGTCGGCCTCCAGGTTCACCAGAGCGCCCTCGGCTTCCTGGAAGGCGGTCTGCACCGTCTTCTCGTAGGCGGTCACCGCCTGTTCGGTGCGCGCGTTCTGAACCTTCAGCTCAGACAGCAGCCGCGGGATCGACAGAACCGGCTGGAGGACCGAGCCGCCGATCGACCAGTTCTGGGTCTCGCTGGAGAAGCCCGGCTGTTCGATCCGTGACCAGCCCAGGCCCGGGCTGAAGGTGAAGGTCGGGAAGAAGGCCAGCTGCGCCAGGCGTTGCTGTCCAGCCGCAGAGCGCACGGCGGCCTGGGCGCCGCGCACGTCGGGCCGACGCTCTAGCAGTTCGCTGGGCAAGGCGGTCGGCACGGCGGGGATCTGACCCACCGCGGGGGTGGCTTCGATATTGGCGGTCGGCTCGATAATGCGGCCGGCCAGCACCAGAATGGCGCGCTTCTGCACCTGAAGCTGAGCCTCGAGCGCCGCGGTCTGGGCCTCCGCCTGGGAGAGGTCGCCTGCGATCCGGTCCGCCTCGGAGGTGGCCGCCAGCCCGCGCTCGCCGCGCGCCGAGGCGATGCGATAGAGGTCCTGCTGGATGCGAACCGTCTCGCGCGCGTCGGCGAGCTGGATCGCAAGGCCGCGGGCCTGGAACAGCGCGTCGGCCGTGTCGGCGGCGATCTGTGCGCGCGTGGTCTCGAAGGCGTAGCGGACGCGATCGACCTCGGCGTTGGCGGCGCGATAGGCGAACAGGGCGCGGCCCCAGGGGTCGAGCTCCCAGCTCACGTTGAAGGCGCCGGAATACTGCTTGGAGACTCCGCTGGTGTTGAAGCCCGGAATGCTGGCGGCCGATCCGCCGATCTGTTCGGTATCCGTCCGGCGGCCGGAGGCGCTTGCGTCGCCTTGCGGCAGGTATTGCAGGATGGCCCCTGTGCGCTGCGCCTTGACCTCGTCGAGCCGCGCACGGGCCGTGCGGACGTCAGGATTCCGGAGCAGCGCCTGTTCGATCAGCGTCGTCAGCTCGGTGTCGCCGTAGGCGGTCCACCAGGTGTCGAGGGCGATGGCCCCCGCTGGCGTCGCCGGCGCTTCGTAAGCGGCAGGCAAGCTGAGATCGGCCTTGCGCGGCGTGGCGCAGGCCGTGAGCGCAAGCGCGCTCAGAAGAGCGAAATGGCCAGGGCGGCAGAGCATCAAGGACAGGCTTCTGAACTACGTTTGTTGACCCGGAATTGCACGACGGCGCCAGACCTGTGCGCCGACGGTCACATTTCCACCATCGCCCCTCGCCGTGACTCTGACGGTCACCGTACGTCATGCGGCTCTCGCGCAAACTCTGTATGATGTAAAGTGTTTTATCGGTAATGTGGCGATCATGACGCGCGAATTCGCAGGCGGGGGAGACCCGGGGCGCAGCATCAGCCTCCTTTGGGGATCGGCCGAGCCGGGCCGGCGAGGCCCTAAGCCGCGCTACTCGGTCGCCCAGGTGGTCGACGCCGCGATCGCAGTGGCCGACGCCGAGGGCCTGCAGGCGATCTCGGTGCGCCGCATCGCCCAGGAACTCGGCGTCTCGCCGATGTCGATCTACACCTATGTCCCGTCCAAGGCCGAGCTGGTCGGGCTGATGTTCGACATGGTGCTGGGCGAGACCAGCGGCGCCCCGCCAACGGACAGCTGGCGCGCCGCCCTCACCCATATCGCTTGCGAGCGGTGGAAGCTGTCCGAGCGCCATCCCTGGATGCTGGACCTGGCGCTGCACCGCCCGCCGCTGGGGCCAAACCTGCTGGCCCGGCACGAGATCGCGCTACGGATTCTGGACGCCACCGGCCTGGATCACTTGACCAAGGACATGGTGATCGACGTGCTGCACAGCTTCCTGGTCGGCGCCCTGCTCGAGGCGCGTGAGGCGCGCGAGGCCGAGCGGGTCAGCGGCCTGACCGACGCCCAGTGGTTCGCCATGGCCGAACCCGCCCTCTCCGCCCAGCTCGACGCGGAGACGTTCCCAAATATACTGCGCCTACGGGACGCCTGGCGCGAGGCGGACAAGGCGGTCGTCGCCGATCCGATGTGGCGCTTCCGGTTCGGCCTGGAAGTCGTGCTCGACGGCATCGACGCCCTGATCTCGGCCCGGCGCGCCGGGGTCTAGCCGACGCCGCGACAGGCCTCTAGGGTCGCGCACCTTCGCCCCCAAACGAGTGCGTCCATGTCCAAGCTTTTCCTGAGCGCCGCCCTGTCGGCGCTCCTCGCCAGCGCCGCCGTCGCGGCCCCCGCCGCGGTGATCGATGTCCCGCGCGTGATGAACGACATCAAGGTGCTGTCGTCGGACGAATTCGAGGGGCGCGGCCCGGCCACGGCCGGCGAAACCAAGACCGTCGCCTATCTGATCCAGCAGATGCAGGCGGCCGGGCTGGAGCCCGCAGGCGACAAGCTGCCGTCGGGCGGCCGCGCCTGGACTCAGGACGTGCCGCTGGTCCGCTCAGCCACCAAGGGACCGGTGAACGTGAGTGTGAACCTGGCCGGCCAGACCAAGACCTGGACCCAGGGCGAGGAGATCGCCATCCGCGCCACCCTGATCGGCGACCGCCTGACGGTGAAGGACGCGCCTGTGGTGTTCGTCGGCTATGGCGTGAAAGCGCCCGAGCGGAACTGGGACGACTTCAAGGGCGTCGATCTCAAAGGCAAGGTCGCCCTGGTGCTGGTGAACGACCCTGACTTCGAAGGCGGCGAAGGCGATTTCGGCGGCAAGGCCATGACCTACTACGGCCGCTGGACCTACAAGTTCGAAGAGGCGGCCCGGCAGGGCGCCATCGGCTTCCTGGTGATCCACGAGACGGCGCCGGCGTCCTACGGCTGGGCCACCGTCAAGAACTCCAACACCAACGAGATCTTCGACGTCATCCGCAAGGACCCCAGCACCGACCACGCGCCGCTGGAGGGCTGGGTGCAGAAGGACAGCGCCGCGGCCATGCTGACGGCGGCTGGCCTCGACTTCGACACGCTGAAGAAACAGGCCCGGACCCGCGCCTTCAAGCCCGTGGAGCTCAAGGGCGTGACCTTCTCCACCGACTATGCGGTCGACGCGCAGAAGGTGGTGTCCAAGAACGTGGTCGGCGCCGTGACCGGGGCAAAGCATCCCGACGAGCGGGTCGTCTACAGCGCCCACTGGGACCACCTGGGCGTGGGCGCGCCCGACGCCAAGGGCGACAAGATCTACAACGGCGCCCTCGACAACGCCTCGGGGACGGCGATGCTCGTCGAGTTGGGCCGAATCTTCGCCAAGGGTCCCAAGCCGGAACGCACCGTGATCTTCCTGGCCGTGACGGCGGAGGAAAAGGGCCTGCTGGGCTCGGAGTACTACGCCTCCTCGCCGCTCTACCCGCTGGCGACCACCGTGGGGGTGATCAACATGGACGGCGTCGGCCCCAACGGCCTGGCCCGCGACTTCACCACCTCCGGCGATGCGCCCCTGACGCTGCAGGATGAACTGGTGACGGTCGGCAAGGCGCACGGCCGCACCTACAGCCCCGACCCGCGCCCGGAGGCGGGCAGCTTCTTCCGGTCCGACCACTTCCCCTTCGCCAAGGTCGGCGTGCCGGCCATCAGCTTCGGCGGCGGCCTGGATCTGGTCGAAGGCGGAAAGGCGGCCGGCCAGGCCAAGCGCGTGGCCTACACCGCCAACCAGTACCACCAGCCCGCCGACGAGTTCGATCCGACCTGGGACCCCAAGGGCTTCGAGGCGGATGGGACCTTGCTGCTGGAACTGGGCCAGCGCCTCGCCAACAGCCGCATCTGGCCGGAGTGGAAGGTCGGCGCCGAGTTCAAGGCCGAGCGGGACAAGACCAAGGCCGCGCGGAAGTAGCGCCCGCTCAGTCTTTGCGGTGGAAGGCGTGGAAGGCGTCGCCGAACCCGTTGGTCCACCGCTCGGGCGGGATGCGGACGTGGTCGGCGCGGTACATCCACTCGTCCAGCTTCTCCGCATAGACCCGGCCGACGGCGGGCCGCGCCTTCACCTGCTGGAACCAGCGTTCGAGGTGCTCGAACGACTCGCGGGGCCGGTCGAACTTCGCGTTCCAGGTCAGGTTGATCCATGGCCAGCAGGCCATGTCGGCGATCGTGTAGTCGTCGCCGACGATGAATTCGCGATCCCGGAGCTGGCGGTCCAGGACGTACATCAGACGCTCGGCCTCCAGCCGGAACCGTTGCGCCGCATAGGGGTCGATGGGCTCCGGGGCGTAGCGGGTGAAGTGGTGCGCCTGGCCGTGGTACGGCCCCAGGCTGGCGATCTGCCAGGCCAGCCACTGCAGCGTGGCGTACCGCTTGTGGACGTCCGTCGGGAGGAAGCGCCCGGTCTTGTCGGCCAGGTACTGGAGGCACGCCGCGGATTCCCAGACCGTGACCGGCTCCGCACCGCCCCCGATGGGATCGTGGTCGACCACGACCGGCACGCGCCCGTTGGGATTGAGGGCGCGGAACGCCTCCGTCAGCAGATCGCCCTTGCCGATGTCGTAGTCGATCAGCCGGTACGGCAGCCCCACCTCCTCCAGCATGATCTGGACCTTGCGGGCATTGGGCCCCGAGGTGGAATGAAGCTCGATCATGAGGCCCTCTGCGAGTTACGGACACCATAGGCCGTCGGCTCACGCGCGGTGAGGCAAGCCTCGACGGAACATCTTGAGAACCCGCCGGTCTCCCGCTACGAATTGCGCCTGCGTTTCAGGAGGCCGCCATGACCACCCCGGGCAAGATCCGCTGCGGCATCGGCGGCTGGACGTTCGAACCGTGGCGGGGCGTCTTCTATCCGCCCGGCCTCAGCCAGAAGAAGGAGCTCGAGTACGCCTCGCGCCACCTGACGGCCATCGAGATCAACGGCACCTACTACTCCAGCTTCAAGCCCGACACCTGGGCCAAGTGGCGGGAGTCGACGCCCGACGGCTTCAAATTTGCTGTGAAGGCGTCGCGGTTCTGCGTGAACCGCAAGAAGCTGGTCGATGCGCAGCCGTCCATCGAGATGTTCATGGGCCAGGGGATCGAGGAGCTGGGCGACCGGCTGGGCCCGATCCTGTGGCAGTTCATGGCCACCAAGACCTTCGACTACGACGACTTCGCCAGCTTCTTCGACCTGCTGCCGGCGAGGCTGAACGGAGCGAAGCTGAACCACGTGATCGAGGTCCGCCACCCCAGCTTCGCGGACGCCAAGTTCGTCGGCCTCTGCCGTGAGCGGGGCGTGACCATCTGCGCGTCGGAGAGCGAGAAGTATCCGCTGATCCCGGACGTGACCGGCGACCTCGTCTACTTGCGGCTGATCTCCGCCGACGACCAGATCGAGACGGGATACGCGCCCAAGGACCTGGATCTCTGGGCCGGTCGGTTTCAGGCCTACGCGGCGGGCGATGTGCCTGACGCCTTCACGCCGGTCGATCGCGACGGCCTGCCCGAGGCGCCGCGCGACGTCTATGCCTTCGTGATCCACGAGGGGAAGGTCCGCGCGCCGGCCGCGGCGATGGAATTCATCCGGCGGGTCGATCCCACATTCCAGATTCCCGATTGACCGACCCGGCGTCAGCCCGGCGGACTTCCGGTCAACGAGAACCAGGGAGGCCCCGATGACCGATCTCACGCCCCAAGACCTGATGTACCGACCCGGTCTGATGACCGGCCAGCGGATCCTGATCACCGGCGGCGGCACCGGGCTGGGCAAGGTCATGGCCGAGGCCTGCGTGATGCTGGGGGCCGAGGTCTATATCTGGGGCCGGCGCGGCAGCGTGATCGAGGCGGCGGCCAAGGAGATCAACGATGCGCACGCCGCGCTGTCCGGCGGCCACTGCGTCGGCCAGGCCTGCGACATCCGCGTGCCCGAAGCGATCCATGACGCCATGGACGAGATCTGGGCCGGAGGCGCCCTCACCGGCCTGGTCAACAACGCCGCCGGCAACTTCATCAGCCGCACCGAGGACCTGACGCCCAAGGGCTTCGACGCCATCGCCAACATCGTCTTCCGTGGCTCGTTCTTCGTGACCCTGGATGCGGGCAAGCGCTGGCTGGCCGAAGGCAAGCACGCCTCCGTTGTCTCGATCCTCACCACCTGGGTCTGGCACGGCGGGCCGTTCACCGTGCCGTCGGCCATGTCCAAGGCTGGCCTCAACGTCATGACCCAATCGCTCGCCGTTGAATGGGGCAACCGCGGCGTCCGCTTCAACGCCATCGCCCCCGGCCCCTTCCCGACGGAGGGCATGAGCGCGCGCCTCAATCCGGGCGGCGGCGGCATGCTGGGCGAGGCCGAGCCGACCATCCCGCTCAACCGCAACGGCGAGATGCGCGAACTGGCGAACCTGGCGGTCTATCTGCTGGATCCGGGGTCGGCCTATGTGAACGGCCAGACCATCGCCATCGACGGCGGGTCCCACCTCAAGGGCGGCGGCGGGTTCGCGCGGCTGGCCGAATGGGGCGATGCGGAATGGGAGCAGGCCCGCAACGCGATCCGCGCCACGAACGAAAAAGACCGCGCGCAACGCACGGTCTGAGCCGAAACGAAGAAGGCGCCCCCGGGGGCGAGGGCGCCTTCGAATATCTGTCGTCGTTGGTCCGTGGGTTCGCTTACGCGCCGCCGGGGAAGCGCATCGGGATCTTCACGTCGCCCGCCTTGTCGCCCATCGGCATCGCCTGGGCCACGCACAGGGCGGCCTTGTCGAAGCCCTTGCCGGGCGCGCTGTCGGAGAGGACGCTGCAGCCTTCCAGCTTGCCGGCGTTGGCCTTGCATTGCAGCATCACCGTGGCCGCATCACGCGTATTGGCGTTCTTGGTCAGGCATTTGTTCATGCTATCCTGGAACGACGCAGCACTCGCCGCGCTAGCCAGAGCAAAACTCAAAGCAATACCACCGAAAAGAGAGACAGCTTTCTGCATCCCCACCTCCATTGAGAAACGATGGTGATACGAATACAACCAGGCGATGAACGAACCCTAAATTTCCCACAAGAATGGGAAAAGTGAGAAACCCTTAGGGAGTTCCCTTCACCATATGCATGTCAAAGGGGTGCGTCCCCAGGCAACGCAGAATGTGGGACCGCCCGATGACCTTCCGACTGGATGACCTTCCGCTGATGGTGAAGGTGGGGTTCGCGCCTGCGCTGGCGCTGCTGATGCTGGCGTTGCTGGCGACCGGCGCGGTCGTGATCCAGCAGAACCAGATGGGCGAACTGAACCGCGTGGTTCAGACCGACATGCCCAACAGCCTGCGCATGCAGGACATCTCGGAGCGCATCACGGGCGTGCACGGGGACCTCTATCTGCTGCTGACGCACCAGGCGGCGCAGATCGACGCCGACAAGATCGGCGCCCAGGGGCAGGCCCTGCTGGCGGAGGTCGACCGCATCGCGAAGGACGTCGCCCTGATCCGTGGCACGGCTCCGGCGGCGCAGCAGCCGCAGTACGACAAGCTGCTCACGGACCTGAAGGAAACGCGCGAGGCGCTGGATATCATCATCGCGATGACGAGCGCCGACTTCGCCTCGGCGGCCGGTTTCGCGGCGCCGTTCGAAGATCAATACACCAAGATGAGCGCCAATCTCGAAACCATCGTCGCCGCGACCCAGGCCGAAACCAACCGAAAAGCCGTCGCCTCCGCCGCGCGCGCCAAGACGGCGCAGTCGATCACCGTCGTCGCGTCGTTGGCCACCCTGCTGATCACGGGGGCGATCGCCGCATTCCTGGTGCTGAACATGCGGCGGGCGGTGCAGCGCATCGCCGACGCCACCGCCCGCCTGTCCCGTGGCGAAAACGATCTGGATCTCGCGAAGCTGGCGAGACGCGACGAACTGGGCGCCATTGTCGGTTCGCTCAGCGTGTTCCGGGACAACCAGGTTCATCTGGAGCGCATGCGCCAGGATCAGGACGCGGAGCGGACATCGTCGGAGGCGACCCGCCGGCAGGCGGCGGCTGCGGCTGAGGCCGAGGCTGCGGAACAGACGCGGGTGGTGGGCTCCCTCGCCAGCGGTCTGGAGCGGCTGGCGGCTGGCGACCTGACCGTCCGGCTGGACCAGGGGTTCCCCGGCGCCTACGAGAAGCTGCGCACCGACTTTAACGCCGCCGTGGTCAATCTGGAGAAGGCCCTTTCGGCGATCTCCGCCTCGACCCGCACCATCCGTTCCGGCGGCGGGGAGATTTCCCAGGGCGCGGTCAACCTTTCGCAGCGCACCGAGCGCCAGGCCTCGACCCTGCAGGAGACCGCCGCCGCCCTCGATGAGATCACAGCAACCGTGCAGCGGTCCGCCGAAGGCGCCGCGCAGAGCCGCGAATCGGTGACCGCCGCCAAGTCCGAGGCCCAGCGGTCGGGCGAAGTGGTGAGCAAGGCCGTCGCCTCGATGACCGAGATCGAGCGGTCCGCACGAGAGATCAGCCAGATCATCGGCGTGGTGGACGAGATCGCGTTCCAGACCAATCTGCTGGCCCTCAACGCCGGGGTCGAAGCCGCGCGCGCCGGCGACGCTGGCCGCGGCTTTGCCGTGGTGGCGTCCGAGGTCCGGGCCCTGGCCCAGCGCTCGGCCGACGCCGCCAAACAGATCAAACACCTCATCTCCACCTCCAGCAAACAGGTCTCGGAGGGCGTGGGGCTGGTGGGCGAGACCGGCGAAGCGCTGCAGCGGATCGTCGCCCACGTGGACGAGGTCGCCCAGCAGGTCAGCGAGATCGCCATGTCCGCCAAGGAGGAGGCGACCGGCATCGCGGAGGTGAACACCGCCGTGAACCAGATGGATCAGGTCACCCAGCAGAACGCCGCCATGGTGCAGGAGACCACCGCCGCCAGCCGCATGCTGGCCGAGCAGACGGAGGAGCTCTTCGACTTGGTGTCGCGCTTCCGGGTCAGCGAATCGGCGGAGGCCGCGCCCGCCGCCCGTGCGGCCGCAGCGCCGATCCAGGCCGAGGCGCCCGTCGCTCGGACGCCCGTCGCCAAAACCTACAAGACCGTCGGGGCCACAGCCTTGGCCGTGGACGCCTGGGACGAGTTCTGATCGTCGCGACAGGATCGCGGCGGGGGACCATATCCGTCGCGTGATCGGGGGCCGGCGCGGGGGACCATACCCGCGCCGGCCCTTTCCGTTTGCGTAAAGCCTCGACGACCTTAATATGACACCCGTCAAGTTTTCGGGGCGTTGGGGTTTTTGATGTCGCAGGTCGCTTATCTTCCCGTGGGCAAGCGGGAGCAGACCAAGGTTCAGAACCGCCAGGCCATCCTCGACGCCGCGCGCGAAGTGTTCGGTGAGCTGGGCTACGAGGGCGCGACCGTGCGCGACATCATCCGTCGGACCGGCCTCGCAGCAGGGACCTTCTACAACTACTACCGCTCCAAGGAGGAGGTGTTCGCGGCCTTGGCCGACGATGGCGCCCGCCGCTTCGCACCGATCCTCAAGAGCCTGCGCGGCGCCGGTGGGCCGCTGGACGGCTTCGTCCGCGAGGCGATCCGCGCCTATTTCGAGTTCATGGCCGACGAGCACATCAGCTGGGCCGCGCGCCGTCCGGCCGGAGAGATGCAGCCCCACGTCCACGGTGAAACGCCCGAGATGGCCGCCGTCTTCGCCGAGGTGAAGGACGCCATCGAAAACGCCATCAATGAGGGCCGCGGTCCCGTCTCCGACACCGAATACATGGCCGCCGCCTGCATCGGCATCGCCCGCGAGGTTTGCGACAAGATGCTGATGCGTCGGCCGATCGACACGGCCAAGGCCGCCGACTTCGCCTCGGAAATGGTCCTCAGCGGCTTGAAAGGCCTGCCCGGGGCGTCGCACTGATGGCCTCGGCCGCCGCGCAACGCCTGGTCGCGCGCACGCTGCTGTCCCTGCCCGCCCCGATCCTGCGGCTGATGGCGGGCGGCGGCGTGGTCTATCGTGGTGGACGCACCCTCGATCCGCGGCTCCAGTTCCTGGCCGCCCAGGCCCGAAAGGGTCCGGCCGTGGAAACCCAGACGCCGGCGGACGCCCGCCGCGGCGAGCTCTCCGGGATCGCGGTCCTGACCGGCGACCTTGAGCCTGGGGTGCGGTGTGAGCCGCTCACCGTTCCCGGCGGGGCGGGCGACATTCCCGCCCGGCTCTACCGTCCCGACGATCAGGACCCCGCCGCCCCGCTGATGGTCTGGGCGCACATGGGTGGCGGCGTGATTGGCGGGTTGGAGACCAGCCACTGCGTTTGCGGCCTGCTGGCGCGGATCACCCGGGGCCCGGTCCTCTCCGTCGACTATCGTCTGGCGCCGGAACACCGCTTTCCCGCGGGGCTGGAAGACATGTTGGCCGCCTATCGCTGGGCGAGGGACCAGGCCGGGCGGTTCGGCGCCTCGAGCGTCGCCATCGGCGGCGACTCCATGGGCGGCAATTT
Organism: Caulobacteraceae bacterium; assembly: GCA_027483845.1. GTDB lineage: Bacteria > Pseudomonadota > Alphaproteobacteria > Caulobacterales > Caulobacteraceae > Phenylobacterium. The sequence continues at coordinate 14,185 of JAIXTR010000330.1, forward strand.
CGCCGCCATCGTCTGCCAGGAACTGAAGCGCGCGGGCGAGCCGCAGCCGGCCCTGCAGCTCCTCGTCTATCCCTGCACCGACGCGGCCTCCGACAGCGCCTCCATGACCACCTATGGCGACGCCTTCCCGCTCACCAGCGGGATGATGGCCTGGTTCATGAGCCACTATCTGAACCCGGACGACGACCCGGCTGGCGTGCGCCTGTCCCCGCTGCGCGAGCCCGACCTTTCCGGCCTGGCCCCGGCGGTCATCGCCACCGCCGGCTTCGACCCGTTGGTCGACCAGGGGGAAGCCTACGCCCGGGCGCTGGACGCCGCTGGCGTGACGGTGCGGTACCGGTGCTACGACAGCCTCTCCCACGCCTTCGCCGCCTTCACCGGCGCGATCCCCGCGGCCGAC
>JAIXTR010000102.1 GCA_027483845.1 Caulobacteraceae bacterium
AGGCACATGGCCGATGGCGTCTCCTGCGCGGTCTGGATAGCCGACCAGCGCGCGTTTGGCACGTGAAATGCGAAAGGCCGCCCTGTCGCCAGGACGGCCTTTCCATAGTCGGACCGCTGAGCGGTTCGCGAACGCAAGTCCGAAGACTAGGCGCGGACCCCGTAAACGGAGGTCCAGGTCGCGGTTACCGCAGCGCGGCTTTCACTATGAGACACTGGGTCACCTCCTTTCAGTTGTTGAACACAAGCGAAGTATGGGGGCTGATTTGGCCCGGCGCCAAGAGTTCATTCCGCCGCAGTGTGCGCTGCGGCCATGAAGGGCGCGGCCGGGGCGCCGGTGGTCGCCAGTTCGCGCAGGGAGAGGCGCCGGCGAAGCTCCGGGATCGGCCGCGTGAAGCGGTCAAGGGCGGCCAGGGTCGCCACGTACCCGGCCTCCACGGCCTCGTCGTACGCCCGCCAGTCGCGGATTTCAATCTTGGACACGTCAGGCTGGATCAGCACGTCAGTGGCCTCGCGCGCCGCCGCCAGGTCGCGGCCGGTGGAGACGGTGGCGGTCCGCATCAACAGCGACACGATGGGCGGACCCAGCCGCCACTGCCCGGAACGGATCCACCGCCACACGGAGGAGGGCCGCGCCACGTCCTTGGCGGTGATGCTGCGCGAGGTCGTGACATCGACCCCCACGATGGGGCCGATATGGGCGGCGCGCATGATGTCGGCCGGGAAGTTCTTCATCACCGCGCCATCGACCAGCACATTCTGGCCGTCGGTCGCCGGCGGCATCACGCCGGGCAGGGCGATCGAGGCGCGCAGCGCGTGGCGCAGGACGCCCCGCCGGTGCAGCTGGTAGGCGCCCGTGGTGAGGTTGGAGGACAGGCAGAAGAACGGCAGCCACAGGTCGGCGATCTGGGTCTCGTCGAAATGCTGGGCCAGCCGCGCGCTGACCTTCAGGCCGTGGGTCATGGCCAGGAGCGGCAGCGCCATGTCGTCGAGGGGGCTGGTGTCGACGAAGGCCTCATGCAGGCGCGCGTCCATCTCGGCTTCGCCCCAGCCCATGGCGACGCCAGCGCCGACGACCGCGCCCATCGACGAGCCGCCGACGAAGTCGATCGGCACGCCGCGTTCGCGCAGCGCCTTGATGGCGCCCACGTGGGCATAGGCTCGGGCGCCGCCGCCGGACAGGACCAAGCCGACCGACTGGCCAGTCAACACCCGCGCCATCCGCTCGAAATCGGGCGCCACGCCGCGTCGGATGTGGAAAATCCGCTGCGCGCCGGTCGCATCGAGCCAGGCTTCCGAGCCGGTCGGCCGCAACTGATCGGCGGGTTGCATCAGGATCAGATCGACCAGCCCCTGCTCCTGCAGGGTCGCGGCGCCGGCGGGCGGTCCCTCGCTCTCGGCGGCGCGGTCGCCGCGCCCCACGCGGAACAGGCGGTCGACCTGGCGGGGGACGAACGACGCCCACGCCGGCTCATCCCGCTCGGCGACATAGAGCACGAAATCGTGCACCCGCTCGACTTCCGAGAACCACTCCGTCGGCGCGACCGCCGCCTCGGAGCCGACAGTGGTCACCGCGTAGCCCAGGGCCTCCATCTCCCGCTGGAGACGTTCGACGACCGGACGCACCGGCCCCGGGCGGCCGACGGGCACGAAGCCGAACACCGACGGCTCGCCAACCGGACCGCGCCGGGCGGTCTGGCGGCTGCGCAGGATCATAAGCTTGGCCAGCTCGATCATCACCGCAGGCTCGGCGTCGCACGCCTCGAAGAAGGCGTCCTTCGGCACGGCGAAGATCTCGGAATCGCGCAGGGCGTAGACGTCCGCTGAGTGCGGGATGCCGGCGATCATGGCCATCTCGCCGGCTGGCTCGCCCGGGCGGATGATCCCCAGGAAGTGCGGCTCCTGGCCCTCGTCCCGGCGGAAGGCCCCCAGGCGGCCGGTGCGGACGAAGTAGAGAACGTCGGACGCGTCGCCCTGGCCGAAGAGCTTGGAGCCGCCGGGCAGCGAGAACCAGATCGTGCGATCGCGGGCGCGCGGCTGCTTGAACAACCGGGCGAGCGCCGAATCGACAGGGATGTCGGGCAGGACGGCCACGGCCAGCAGGGTAGCGCCCCGGAACCGCGAGGGCTATGGCTGCGCTCCCCCGTCCAAGGAGCTTGCCCATGACCAATGAGATCGCCCAACCACTGGTGGCGTTTCCGGACGTCAGCGCCACGACCGAGCTGGTCCACATCTCGGCGACGATGGCCGGGGCCGTCACGGTGACGATGAACCGGCCGGCCAAGAAGAACGCCTTCGAGGAAGGCCTGATCTCGGCCCTGGGCGAAGCCTTCGACACACTGGCGGGCGCCGAGGGCGTCCGGGTGGTCTTCGTGCGCGGGGCGGGCGGTACGTTCTCGGCTGGCGCAGACCTCGACTGGATGCGCGCGGCCATCGACCGGACCGAGAGCGACAACCGGGCGGACGCGCTGGAGCTGGCCAAGATGCTCAAGGCGCTGCGCGATCTGCCGGCCCTTACCGTGGCCTTGGTCGAGGGTGGCGCGTTCGGCGGCGGCGCCGGGCTGGCCGCCGCCTGCGACATGGCCATCGCCACCGCCGACGCCCGCTTCAGCTTCTCCGAGGTGAAGCTGGGGCTCGTGCCCGCCACCATCAGCCCCTACGTCATCGAGGCCATCGGTCCCCGCCAGGCGCGGGCCTTGTTCGCCACCGCCCGCATCTTCGACGCGGCCTACGCCGAGAAGATCGGCCTGGTGACCGAGGTCGTCGCCGATGCGGCGGCGCTGCACGCCGCGGCCCACCGGATCGCCGCCGAGATCGTCGCCTGTGCGCCGGGGGCCGTCGACGGCGCGAAGCGCCTGGTGGACGAGGTCGCCGGCCGCGCCATCGATCGCGACCTGCTGGAGCTCACCGCCCATCGGATCGCGGCCGCCCGGGTCAGCGAGGAAGGGCAGGAGGGCGTCCGCGCCTTCCTGGAACGCCGCAAGGCCGCCTGGGCCGAGTAGTCCCACTTCCCATCGGCAGGCCCGCGCCCTAATCCAGCGCCATGCCCGTTCACATGATCAAGTTGGTCGTCGGCGCCGAGACCATCGACGACCTGATGGCCTGGCGCGCGACCCATCCCAAGGGGTCGCCGTGGATCCTCAACACCCGCATGACGCCCAAGCGGGCGGCGGAGATGGTCGACGGCGGCTCGGTCTATCGGGTGTTTCGTGGCGTGATCCTGTGCCGTCAGCGTATCCTGGCCGTCGACACGCTGGGCGAGGGGCCGAATGCGCGATGCGAGGTGACCCTGGACGAGACCGTCGTCCGTGTGGCGCCGACGCCGCGGCGCGCCTTCCAGGGTTGGCGCTACCTCGAGCACAACGATGCGCCGCCCGACCTGGATGAAGCCGCCTTCGGTGAGATCCCGCCCGAACTGGCGCGCCAATTGCGCGAGGCCGGCGCCTGGTAGCTAGTCGCCGATGTTGTCGATGAGGCGGGTGCGGCCAAGACGGGCGGCGGCCAGGACACGCACGGGGCCGGTCACCGGACCGGGCCCGAGGCGATCAAGAGTCGCGGGAACGCGCGCTTCCACATAGTCCACGGGCCCGAAGCCCGCGGCGAGCAGGGCCGCCACGGCCTCCCGTTCGGCGACGTCCACCCGTCCCCCAGCCCGGAGGCTGCCCAGCACATCATCAAGCGCCGCCTTCAGGCGCGGCGCGACGGCGCGCTCCGCGTCGGTGAGGTAGGCGTTACGGGAGGAGAGGGCGAGGCCGTCCTCGGCGCGCGCGGTCGGGCCGCCCAGGATCTCGACCGGCAAATTCAGGTCCCGCACCAGGCGGCGGATCACCGCCAGCTGCTGGAAGTCCTTCTCGCCAAAGACCGCCACGTCGGGCGCGCACTGGTTCAGCAGCTTGGTCACCACCGTCGCCACCCCCGCGAAGTGGCCGGGCCTGGCCTGGCCATCGAGGGGTTCTGAGACGCCCGCCACCGTGACCGTCGTCGAGGCGCCGGCCGGGTACATCTCGTCGACCGTCGGCGCGAAGAGCAGGTCGCAGCCGGCGCCGGCCAGCAGCGCCGCGTCGCGCGCCTCGTCCCGGGGATAGGCGTCGAAGTCCTCGTTCGGCCCGAACTGCGTCGGGTTGACGAACACGCTGGCGACCACGCGCTCGGCGCGCGTGCGCGCGAGGCGGACCAGTGACAGGTGCCCTTCGTGCAAGGCGCCCATGGTCGGCACGAACCCGATGCGCAAGCCCTCGCGGCGCCAGGCGGCGACCTGGCTGCGGAGATCGGCGACGATGCGGACGACGGGCAAGGACGACATGGGCGCGGCTTATGATCGGCGACGCGCGGCAAGTCCATCCACAGGTCGCGACCAAGACGCGCGTTGACGCTGCGGCGTCCGGCGCGCTCACCTACGCAGGATATGAGTCGGTCCTGCTGGGCCGTCGGGGAGCTGAAGTCATGAGCCAGGCCAGTGTCATCGTGGTCGGCAACGAGAAGGGCGGTGCGGGCAAGTCCACCCTCGCCATCCACATCGTCACCGCCCTGCTGCATGGGGGCGCCAAGGTCGCCGTGCTGGACCTCGATCTGCGTCAGCAGACCTTGGGGCACTTCTTCGCCAACCGCGCCGCGTGGCTGGCGGCCAACAAGGCCGACGCGCCGATGCCGATCCAGCATTCCATCAGCTCGGCCGGCGACGCCCTGGCCAAGGCGCCCGACGCCGAACAGCTGGAGCGGTTCGAGGCGGCCTTCGCCGAGGTGGCGACCCAGGCCGACTTCGTGCTGATCGACACCCCCGGGGCCGACACCGCGATCATGCGGGCCGCCCACGTGAAGGCCGACCTGATCGTCACGCCGATGAACGACAGCTTCGTCGACTTCGACATGCTGGGCGTCGTGGATCCGGTGACCCTCGATCTGAAGCGCCACAGCCTCTACGCGGAAACCGTCTGGGCGTGCCGCAAGCAGCGCGCGACGGTGGAGCGCAAGCAGATCGACTGGGTCGTGCTGCGCAACCGGCTGGCGCCCACCGAGGCGCGCAACCGCCGACGCCTGGATGAACGCGTCGATGCGCTGTCGAAGAAGGTCGGCTTCCGGGTCGGTCCGGGGCTGCGGGACCGGGTTATCTACCGCGAGCTGTTTCCGTTCGGCCTTACGGTGGCCGATCTGTCGCCGTCCATCCGGCCCGTCGCCATGAGCCTGCAGCACGTCGCCGCGCGCCAGGAACTGCGGGCGGTCATGATCGCGCTCGGGTTCAACGGCCTGGACGACAGCGAGCGGATGGCGGCTGAATAGCGGATGCTCTACCTCGCCCTGGGCGGCGCGCTGCTCGTGGGCTACCTCTGGCTCACCGGAGGCAAGGTCCCCATCCTGAAACGTCGTGAGTGGCGCATCCTGACGGCCGCGATGGCCTTGGTCGCCTTTACCGCCGCGGCCTTCGTCGGCGTGCGCGGCTCCTGGGGCGCGGCCATCGTGCTGACCGTCGTCGGGCTCTGGCTGGCGGCCTCATCGCGCAAGACCGCTGTCGCGCCGCCTCCCGCCGCTAGCATGAGCGAAGCCGAGGCGCGACGCATCCTTGGCGTGGGGCCTGGCGCCTCGAAGGCCGAGGTCCAGGCGGCCTACACCCGCCTCATGCGCGCGGTGCATCCGGACAAGGGTGGGACGGTAGGCCTGGCGTCGCAGCTCAATGCGGCGCGGGACCGGCTGCTCGGCCGGTGAAGCGAAACGGCCCCGGGGCGAACCGGGGCCTTTGATCCGCCTAGCCGCGGCTGGGCGCGATCACCGCGCAGGGCTGCTTCTTGGCCTTCAGAGTCTTGCAGGCGTCGCGGGCGTCCTTCTCGGACATGCCGGAGAAGCGGGCGCGATACTTGGCGCCGTCCTTTTCCGCGGCGCCGCGGGCATCGTCGAAGTGCTTTCCGAACTTCTTCTCGACAATGGCCAGCTGTTCGCGGGCGTCTGAGCGGCTGCTGAAGCTGCCGACCTGCACGGTCCAGCGGCCGGAGGCCTCGCTGGCCTTGGCCTTCCCGTTCAGCTTCGGCACCGTCTTGGGCTCGACGATCTGGATCTTGGAGGCGCGGGCCGGGGGCGGGGAGGAGGCCAGGGCGATCCGCAGGCCCTGTTCCGTGTCGCCCTGCTGCATCGACGGCTGCGTGGCTTCCGCCAGCTGCGGCGGCTCGAAGAAGTTCTGCGCGACGGTGATCTGCTCGCCGCGGGCGCGACGGTTCAGCACGTCGAAGCC
>JAIXTR010000646.1 GCA_027483845.1 Caulobacteraceae bacterium
ATCGCCGGTTGCGCTCGGCCGGTCGAACCGGGCCGCCAGGGTGAGGGCGGGGTCGGCCTGCACGGCGAGGGCGACGGCCTGGCCCATACGGCCCAATGCGCCGGCGATGGCGATCCTGATCGGGGCGTTGGACAGGGCGGTCTCTCCGATGAAGCGGTCCGCTTAAGTCTCGCGGGCCGGCCCTCGGGTCAATGACGCCCGCGCGTCACCCTAGTTTCGTTGCGCGTCGCGGGTCAGGTCGTTGAGCTCGGAAATCCGCGCTTCATAGACATCTTCGACCGCCCACGGCGCCTCGCGGGCGGCAGCCGCGCGGGCCTGCAGCCACCGCGCCTGTTGCCGTTGCAGCGCCGACGCCGGCACGCCCGCCGCCTCGGCGTCGCGGTAGGCGCGCTGCAGCTGCCGGTCGCGGGCGCCCAGGCGGCGGTCCGCGCAGACCACCGCCTGGCCGAGATCTGCCGAGGCGCAGGCGTCGTTGCGTGCGACCCGCAGTGGGCCCTGCCCGACCGGCCCCGGCCGCTTGATCACGGGCGACTTGGGTTTTGCCGCCGGCGCCTTGGCGACCACGATCTTCACCGACGCCTTCTCGATCTTGCGCGCCTTCTGGGCCTTGGCCTCGGCCAACTGGACTTTCCGCTTCGCCGCCTCGGCCTTCGCCGCCTTGGTCGTTTTGGCCAGCGCCGCCACGCGACGGGCCTCCGCCTTCGCCTTGAGCGCCGTCTCCCGCTTGGCCGTGGCCTGGGCCAGCTTCGCGACCTTGGCCTTTTCGGCTTTCGTCGGCGTTTCCGCCTTCGCCAGCTTCTTCGCCGCCTTGGGCTTGTCCGCCGGCTTTGCCCTGGCGACGGAGAGTCTCAGCGTCTCGGTCTTGGGTTTGGGCTTGGCCTGCGCGGTCTGAACCCGGGGCGGCTTGTCGACCTTCGGCGCGGGTTTCGGTTCCACGACGGGCTTCGACGCGACCCTGCGGGGCGGAGCCGGCGGCGGTTCGGCGGCCACGACGGCGTCCACCTTCATCAGCCCGGCGGCCGGACGGCGGGGCGCGATGAGATCCGCCGGCGGCTGGGATGGCTCGGCGGCGGGCGTCGGATCACCCGGCAGCACCTCCAGCAGGGGGCCAAGCGGGGCGGGCGTGTCGTCGAAGACGATCTGCAGCGCGGGCCGCGGCGCATCCCCCCGCGCCGTGACCAGGGGGGGGGGGGTCGGGCGGGCCCAGAGGCCCAGGCCCACACCAAGCGCCACCGCGCTGACGACACCGGCGGCCAACAGCGGGCCTCGTCCGCGTGGGGGCGGCGCGATGTCTGGCGGTGAAAGATCGATATGGTCGGTCATGGGCGCCCCTCGAAACTCGGGTCCCTCGACGCGCATGGCTCGGATCGGCTACGGCGCGTAACGCCGCCAGCTCGCCCCAACCCCGAACACTCTCCCGCACCCAGACTGAGGCAAAACCGTGCCCTTGGAAATCCCCACCCTTGAGACAGAACGCCTCATTTTGCGGGAGCCCGAGCCCGGCGACTTCGAAGCCTGGGCGGCGTTCTGCGCCGACGCGGAGGCGGCGCGCTTCATCGGCGGCCAGCAGGACCGCATCGGCGCCTGGCGGATCATGTCGGTGATGGCCGGCGGCTGGCTCAGCCGGGGCTACTCGATGTTCTCGGTGATCGAGCGGGCCAGCGGCGCCTGGGTGGGGCGCGTGGGGCCCTGGCGGCCCGAGGGTTGGCCGGGCCCCGAGGTCGGATGGGGAATCGCGCGCGCCCATTGGGGCAAGGGCTATGCGACCGAGGCGGCGACAGCGGCGATCGACTGGGCCTTCGCGACCCAGGACTGGACCGAAGTGATCCACACGATCGAGGCCGCCAATGTGAACTCCCAGCGGGTGGCCCAGCGCCTGGGCTCGCGGATCCTGCGCCAGGCGGTCCTGCCGGCGCCCATGAACGTGGCCGTCGATTGCTGGGGCCAGTCGCGCGAGGACTGGTTGGCCCGCCGCGGTTAGATCCAGCCGCGCTCGCGCAACTGGCCGGCATAGGTCCGGCTGACGGGAACCTCGACGCCGTCCTTCAGCGTCAGCGTGGCCCGCCCGTCGCCGCGCTTGGCGTCCGAGATGGCGTCCCGGGCGACCCACCAAGACCGATGGACCTGGGCCCCCTCGATCCCCTCCAGCTCGGCCACCGCGTCGGCCAGGCGCATCAGGATCAGGTCCTGCCCTTTGGAGGTGTGCAGGCGCAGATAGTGGTCCTCCGCCTCCACGGCCCAGATCTCGGCGCCGCGAAGCTTGAGCGGCAGGCGTTCGAGAAACTTGGGCGGGTTGGGTCCGGCGTCGGTGACGGTCTCGCTCCGCGCGTCGATCAGCATGTTGATCGCCGTCAGGGCCAGCGACACCAGCAGCACGGGTCCGAACAGCATCCACAGCCGGTCGAACGGTATGTTGGAATTGAAGAAGAACCGGGTGGCGGCCCACACCACGACGGTGAGCGGGACCGACATTACCAGGGCCGAGAGCCCGCCGTTGACCCACCGGTTGCCCATGGCGCGCTGGCCGCGAAGGAAGACGCGCACCACGAACGCGCCCCACAGGTAGCCGACCATCATCAGGCCCATCCAATAGGCCAGGCGCGCCGGCAGCGGCGCGTCGTCGGTGCCGAACGCTCCGGAGAAGGTCAGGAAGAGACCGGCGACCAGCGTCACCGCCAGCCCTCTGAACCAGCCCTGCGGGTCGTGATGGGGCGCGATCCGCGCGATCAGCGACTTCAAGGTCACGCCGCTCGCGAAGCGTGAATGGCGTGCCGCGGTTGTTCGCGAAGCTCTGCCGTCACCCGACGCATCCCCGCTCGCACCGCATTCCGACCGCCGTCATGTCCTGGATCGACCCGGGCCCAAGGCCCATCCGTATCGGAGATAGAGGATGTCGTCTGTTTCGCAAACGCCCCGCCGCCGCCCGATGAGCTTCGGCCTGCGTTTTGGCCTGACCATGGCCGCGGCGACTGTCTTGGTGGCCCTCTCCCTGGGCGGCGCCTGGTCCGCGGTGGTCCGGCTGGCGCTCTCGGCGCACCCGCACGCGCCGGACATGGCGCTGTTCCACGCGCTGTCGCCCGCCGTCAAGATCCACCTCGTCACCGCCCTGACGGCGCTGGGTCTCGGGGCCGTGCTGATGACGGCGCGCAAGGGCCGCACATTCCATCGCGTGGCCGGCTGGGTCTGGGTCTGCCTGGTCATGGCGACGGCCGGCGCCACCCTGTTCATCACCAGCCTGAACCACGGCCACTGGTCGGTCCTGCACCTGCTCACCGGCTGGGTGCTCCTGATCCTGCCGCTCGGGGTGATCTGGGCCAAGCGGCGCGAGGTCGCGCGGCATCGGCGCACCATGATGGGCCTGTTCTACGGCGGGTTCGCGATCAACCTCTTCGTCGCCCTGATCCCCGGCCGCACGCTCTGGATGATGTTCCTGGGGTGACGGCGTTCGCCTGCAATCCGCCTTACTCGGCGCGCAGGAGGCCGGTCATCTCAAGCTGAGCCTGTACGCCGATGGCCGCCGACCTGATCTTCCACGACCCCAGCGGCCGCCGTTCCCGCCTGGTGAGGTTGGTCTCCGGATTGCTGATCGCCGTCGTCCTGCTGGTCGGGGCGGGCTTCTTCGCCACCCTGGCCTTCGCGCCACGGCTGCCTGGCGTCACGCTCAAGGACCCCCACGTCCTTCGCGCCCTGCACGTCGAGACGGCGCACAAGCTGAAGGGGCGCCACGCGTGGACGGCGGTGCCCCACCCGCGCAATCTCGACATGGGCGGCCCAGCGCGGCCGTTGGCGATTGGCTTCTACGTGTCGTGGGACGAGACGTCGCGCGCGTCGCTCCGCGCCCACGTGGACCAACTGGATGTGGTGTCCCCCCAGTGGGTGGGTCTGACCGCCGCCGGGACCCTGGATGTGACCAAGGATCCGCAGGCGCGCGCGATCATCGCCGCCGCCAAGCGCCGGCCCTCGCTGATGCCGGGGGTGTACAACGCCAAGGATGGGATCTGGAACGGCCCGGCCGCCGATCGTGTGCTGACCGACCCCAAGGCGCGGCGGGCGATGATCGATCAGCTCGTGGCGCTGGCCCGGGCCCAGGGATTCTCAGGCTATGTCTTCGATTTCGAGAACCTCTCCCCAGCGGGGGTGGCGGCCTATCCCGCCTTCATCGCCCAGGCGCGTGCGGCGCTGAAGCCGCTGGGCCGCGAGGTCTGGGTGACCGCGCCTTTCGCCGACGACTCCTGGCCCTTGGCCAAGTTGCAGGCCGCGTCCGACGCCCTGATCCTGATGGCCTACGACCAGCACTGGGGCACCGGCGACGCCGGCCCGCCGGCCGGCCAGGACTGGTTCCAACGCCAGCTGGCCGATCGCATGGCGAAGCTGGATCCGTCCCGCACGATCGTCGCCCTGGGCGCCTACGGCTATGACTGGACCTTGCCGGCCAAGGGCCAGCCGGGTTCGGCCAACGCCGTGACCTACACCGAAGCGACCCAGATCGCGCACGACAGCGGCGCTGTCCCAGCGATGGATCCCGCCGCGCTGAACCCGACCTTCGCCTATCAGGATGATGCGGGCCGCCGCCACGCGGTCTGGTTCCTGGATGCCGTGACCCTGCACAACCAGCTCAAGGTCGCCGACGGGTTTCGACCCTTGGGCTACGCCCTCTGGCGGATGGGGGGCGAGGATCCGCTCAGCTGGACCCTGATGCGGCACGACTACGGCGCCATCCGCGCCGATGGCCTGTCCGCGCTGGCGCCGGGGCAGGACGTCGACTTCGACGGGACGGGCGAAGTCCTGGCGGTCACCAACACGCCAAGACCGGGTCACCGGACGTTGCAGATCGATCCGACCACCGGCCTGATCGCCTCCGAGGTCTATGACGTCACACCCACGTCCTACGTGATCCAGCGCTACGGGGCCCATCCTGGGCTGGTCGCGCTGACCTTCGACGACGGGCCCGACCGGCGCTGGACGCCCAAGATCCTCGATATCCTAAAGGCCAAGCACGCGCCGGCCACGTTCTTCGTCATCGGCAAGAACATGGCCGAGGAGCCCGGCCTGGTGGCCCGCGAGGTGGACGAGGGCCACGACGTCGGCAACCACACCTGGACCCATCCCAACATCGGCGAAGTGCCGGTGGCCGAGACGTCCGTGGAGCTGTCGGCCACCCAGCGGCTGTTCGAGACGATCACCGGCCGCTCCATGCGCCTGTTCCGGGCCCCCTATTTTGGTGACGCGGAACCGTCGACGCCGCAGGAGGTGGCTCCGCTGCTGGACGGTCAGGCCCAGGGCTACATCTCGGTCGGTCTGCGGATCGATCCGGACGACTGGAAGAAGCCCGACCCGCAGCACATCGTCGACACCACCCTGGCCCGCCTCGCCGACACGGTGCGGCCGGGCCAGGTGGTGCTGCTCCACGACAGCGGCGGCGACCGCAGCCGCACGGTTGAGGCCTTGCCCGCCCTGATCGACGGCATCCGCGCCCACGGCTATCGCCTGGTGACCGTTGGCGAGCTGGCGGGGATGACGCCGGCCCAGGTCATGCCCGCGGCCGACCGCGGCACGAT